>JAWVYP010000118.1:0-8578 GCA_033722655.1 Akkermansiaceae bacterium
CGCCGTGGGGGTTGATCTTGGAGACATGGCTCTGGCAGGTGACCGGAATTTCCGAGAAGACCTTGCTGACGGCACCAGCAGCTTTGTTGGCGATCTCTTCTCCCTCACAGAGGGCAAAGACGGATGGACCGGCACCGGAGATGGAGAAGCCGAGGGCGCCGGCAGCCATGGCGGCGCGTTTGGCTTTGTAGAAGTCGGGGATGAGCTTTTGGCGGCGCGGCTCGGCGATGACGTCGTGAATGGAGCGCGAGATCAAGCCGTAGTCGGACTGAATCAAGCCGCAGAGCAGGCCGCCGAGGTTGCCGATCTGTTGGGTGGCGTTCTCCAGCGGAATTTCCTTGGGCAAAATTTCACGCGCGACCTTGGTGAGGATTTCGATATCGGGATGGACAACGGCAGCCCAGAGGTTGTCGGGCGCGGGAAGCTGGGAGACGTCGAGTTCGATGTTGGAGCGGATGAAGACGATGCCGCCCAGCAGGCAGGGAGCGACGTTGTCGGCGTGCCAGGCGCCGTCCGCGGCATACTCGCCAGCCATGGCGAAGGGCAGGAGCTGACGCTTATTGAGGGGTTCGCCGATCAGCTTGTTGACCGCATAGGCACCGGCGACGGCGGAAGCGGCGGAGGAGCCGAGACCGGAGCCGAAGGGCATCTTCTTGTGGATCTCCATTTCGATGGCGCGATCGGTCATGCCCAGATGCTTGAGCAGGTCGAGGGCAGCAACACCGGCGGTGTTTTCCTCGGCCTTCTTCGGCAGCTTGCCGTCATCCCCGGTGATCTTGGTGATCTGCAATCCCGGCTTGCTGCCGTGGCGGACCACGATTTCATCGCCGGGTGAATCGATGGCGAAGCCCAGCACGTCGTAACCACAGGCCACATTGGCAACGGTGGCGGGGGCGAAGACTCGGATTTCGGAGGAGTTGGACATGGCTTTGTTGGAAAAACTTGGGGACGGGATCATCAGAAGAACCAGCTGGTGCGCTTCTTGCGCTTGTAGCTGCCATCCCCGACCGAGAGGACTTCGATGCGGACCTGGGTGAGTCCCTGCTCATAGAAGCCGAGTTTCTTGGCTGCGCGTGGTGTGACGTCAAGAATACGCCCTGGAATGAATGGCCCGCGGTCGTTGATGCGCATTTTAACGCTCTTGCCGTTCTCCAGGTTGGTAACCCGGATCTCACAAGGCAGGGGCAGGGTCTTGTGGGCGCCGGAGACGTCCCAAGGCATCACTTTTTCACCGATGGCGGTGGTGCCACGCTTGAGGCCGAACCACCTGGATTCGTTGTAGTGGGAAGCGATGCCGGTGGCACGATAATCGAGGGCTTCGCTCACGCCCATGGGGGTGTAGTGCTGGCCGCGCACGGTGTAGGGGCGCATCTTGTAGCCCTTGTAGCCGGACGAGCAGGAGGCGCCCAGCGTGAGGACGAGGGAGCCTGCGATGAGGGCGATCAGCCCTCTCTGACACGTCGCGATCATGGTGCTTGGCGCGAGACAGCGCGCTGGATTCAGGAATTCTGTTCGCGAATCACCTGCAGGGTGGTTGCGACCTTTTCCTTCATCTCCTTGCCCGGCTTGAACTTAACCACGGCGCGGGCGGGGATGGGAACATCCTTGCCGGGGTTCTTCGGATTGCGGCCGATCTTGGCTTTCATCTCGCGAACCTGGAAGGCGCCGAAATTGCGCATCACCACGGAGTCACCCTTGGCCAGCGAATCGGTCACCTCGTCAATCAGGGTTTGCACGACTTCGAGCACATCCTGTTGGGTCAGCTCGATTCCCTTGGCGCCGAGCTTGTTGGTGATGTTGATAGCGAGTTCGCGTTTGGTGATGGTTGCCATGGTTCCAGAAGCAGGAAAAAATTTTCGATGCGGGCGGATTGATAAACTCTGAGGCGTATTTGTCCCGTCTAAAATTCAATGAGTTATGAATTTTTTTCCCTTGTTTCTCCGGAATCATCTCCCATGACCAGTTTGGCAGTTCGGAAATGCATCTTGGCCACCTTTGCCAATCCTTCCCTGCCATGGGCGTCGAGAAGTTTCCTGGCCGCATCGACCACCGCATTCGATGCGCCCAAGGGCATTTCAATACCGGCGGCTGCCGAGGTTTTTTCCATCCAGTCCACGAAGCGTTCGCGGGCGAGGATGGATGCCGCTGCCACAGCGACATCACTCTCGCCCTTGGTGCGCTGGTCGAGCTGGATTTCGATGCCCTGTTTTTTCAGGGCACGTTGCAGCACATCGGGGCGAGCAAACTGATCGCTGAGGGCCCGGGGACAGGCAGGCACGCTGGTGTGCAATTTTTCGATCACCCGGGCATGGCCCCAGGCGAGCATGGAGTTGAGGTTGCGGAACTTGGCGTGCATTTCGTTGTAGCGTTGCGGTCCGAGCGAAACCATTTCCCACTTCAAGCCGGAGGTCTCGCGGATGATTTTCGAAAGCTTACGGATGCGGTTTGCGCTGGTGATGCGTTTGGAGTCCATGATGCCGGCATCCATCAGGCTGCGGGCGATGGCCTTGTCGACATAGACCCCGGCAATCACCAGGGGGCCGAAAAAGTCGCCCTTGCCGCTCTCATCAATTCCGAAGTGGGGCTCGAACTGTTCGGGATCGTGGACTTCCTCATAGCCGAGCCGGGCCTCGCCGAGGACCTGCGGCTCGAGGGTGAATTTGACGAAGTCCTCGGTCTCCTTGCCCTGGACGAGCACCTTGGGGCCCTTTTCATAGACGGTGACGTTCAACTTGCCCCGTTTTCCCGAATAGAGGGCATGGGGCTTTTCGCTGAATTCAAAGCACTGCTCCTCAAGTGCCGCCCGCAGGATCTCGACCTGTTCGGCAGTGAGAGCGGCGGTGTAGGAGTTCACGGCGGGATTCTGTGCGAGTCCGTTCGTCGATTCAAGACGGCACAAGAAAACCGCGCCCCCCTCGGAGCGCGGTTTGGAAGGTATGCCCGATCACTTCTTGGGGAAGGAGTCGTAGAGTTGCTCGAGGGCGAGCACGCTGTAGGCGGTGACGAGCACGGAGTTGGACTCCATGAAGCGACCGTTGTCGTTGACCCAGGAGCCATCTTCGCGCTGCAGCTGGAGCAGCTTGGTGCCGAGCTCACGTCGCCAGTCGATCTGGGTGCCGTCCTCCAGCGTCAGGGTGTCCATCTGGGCGGCAGTCAGGGCCTTGGACATGGCCTGGAAGTAGTAGTAGAGACCTTGGGGGCCGAGGCCGGGATTTTCCTCAAGCGTGTAGTTGTGGCCGAGCCACTCCTTGATGGCGATGACGCGTGGATCATCCGGGCTGACCTTGGCATAAATCATGGAGAGCATGCCGGCGTAGGTCATGGAGCCGTAGGAGCGCAGGGCCACGCGGCCATCCTTGGTTTCGAGATCTTCACCCTTGGACTGGCCGGGTGCGTAAATGACGCCACCCTTGATGCGGGGGTCGCTGTCATTGGCCCACTCCTGATCATTGGTGGCCTCGAGGTTCTGGCAACGGGAGAGGAAGGTGAGGGCAGCCTCGTAATTGAGCTGGGGCTGGTCGCCGTACTTGCCATCGCTGACGATGGGCTCGGAGAGGGCGATGGCCTCGATAGCGAGATAGGTGGTGGAAAGATTGGAATAGCTGTCGTCGGAACCGTAGCCGATGCCGCCGTCGTTGATATTGTCCTGTTTGCCTTTTTCGCCCAGGTCCCATTGGTTCCTGACGAGGTAGGCGCGTCCCTTGACGATGCTGGGCTCGAGGTCCTCCCGCCCGGTGGCGGTCATGGCTGTGACCGAGGTGGCGGTGTTGTAGACGCCGAGGCCGCGGTTGTAGATGCCACCGTCTTCCTTCTGCTGGTCGAGAAGCCACTGGAAGCCCTTCTCGACCTCGTCGGGATACTTCTTGTTCAGATCGAAATTCGGATCGCGGACGATGGCGTTGAGGGCCAGGGCGGTGAAGGCGGGAAGGTCCGGATCGTCCCAATGGCCTTCCGGCTTCTGTTGTTCGAGCAGCCAGTTGTTGCCGCGGGCAATGGCTTGTTCGATCTCTTTCTTGAGAGAGATGTAGGGATCGGCGGCCTGGGTGGTGGCCATTCCCATGCCGAGGATCAGGGAGCATGTCAGTGGGAGCTTCATGGTTGCTGGAGCGTTGAAGTTAGAACTTGGTGTTTGGTGGTGATGCAGATCTATCAGAGGTGCATTGCACCAACGTCCGGATCCACAAAAAGTCAAGGGGCCTCAGGGCTGTTTCTGCAGACTCTTCGCGAACTCCATCCATACCATACGCGTGATCTGGCTCTCCAGTAGTTTGTCGGGCGAATATTGCCCGGAGATCTTGGGGAGTGGTTGAAAATCGTCCATTTGGTTCAGGTGGCGACGGATGGTGCGGTAGATCTCCAATTCGACCGGTTTGCTGAGCGCCAGTCCCGGTTCGACCGGGACAATGATGGAGGCCACATCGGTGGAGGGCGCATCGTCTGCAGTTCCAGAGATCCACAGGGCGGCGGGTGACTGGCCGTTGTCGATGAGATCGTCAGTGCCTGCTGAGATTTTGACCCCCACCTCCAGAACTCCGAGGCTGGCTCGTTCGAGGTGCTTGCTCAATTCCATGAGGATGGGTTCGAGAAGCTGGGCGGCTGTCGGCCCGCTGCCGCAGTGGATGAGGATTTCCACAGGTGTGGGATGGGTGACATCATTCAAGGCATCACCACGCTTGAGTTTGAGAATGGAGGAGGCGGCTCGTCTCGCCTGATCGGGGGAGGTGATGCAGGAATCCAGCACGCGCTCCCAACAGGCCAGAGCCCGCTCCGGGTGACCTCCCGCTTCAAGCAGGCTGGCCATTTCGATCAGGTAGTCCGCTCCGTGCCGGGCCTCTTCCAGATAGTCGTCGAGGCGTGGAGCTTTCTTGAGAGACTCCGGCAAAATGACCGGGATGGGGGTTGATTGGTCCTCGGGTTTGCCGGACAGGGCATTTCGCATGCCTTGGGGTGCAGGAATGGCCTGAGCCGCTGCCACGCGAATGCGCTGGAGTTCGGCCGCGGTCGGTGCCTCCATGAAATCCCGCGAGCGGGTGCACAACCACCAACTCAGCAGCAGCACCGCGAGGGCGCTGGCAATGCAGATGGGAAGAGAGATGCGCATGACCCAACTTGCGCCCAAGACCCGTGGGCGGAAAGTCGAAAGCGCGAGCGAGAGAAAAGAAAAACGCCCGAGCGGAAATTCCGCCCGGGCGTTGAAGAATGAATGGTGAGAGGCCTCAGTCCGCACTCTTCACCTGAAGGGCGCGCTTGCCGACGCGGCTGCGCAGGTAGTGAAGCTTGGCACGACGCACCTTGCCACGGTTGACGACTTCAATCTGGGCGATGCGCGGGGTGTGGACCGGGAAGACGCGCTCGACGCCTTCGCCGTAGGAAATCTTGCGGACGGTGAAGGAGGCGTTGACCTTTGAGCCGCGCTTGGCGATCACCAGACCTTCGAAGATCTGGATGCGCTCCTTGCCACCCTCAACCACGCGGCAATGGACTTTCACCCAGTCGCCAACCTTGAATTTGGCGTCCTGCTTGGACTGTTCCTGTTCGATTTTATCAATAATGTTCATGAGGGTCTCCTCTGGGATGGGGGTGAAATGGGTGGTAAATGGGCTGCAGAGCCCGCGCGGGGCGGGATAGCTAGCGGTTCCGAATGCCAAATGCAACCGTGAAATGTCGCTGGTTCAATCTTTTCCGTAGACCTCATCGGGATCGAAGGCCCGGTCCCCGGAAAGCAGGCTGAGCCTGGCAATGCCATCCTCTCCGGGTGACTCCACCTTGCGGTAAAAGCAGGAATTGCGGCCGGTGTGGCAGGCTCCGGCGCCGATTTGCTCGACCAGCAAGATGATGGCGTCCTGATCGCAGTCGGTGCGGATTTCGCGGATTTTCTGGGTGTGGCCCGAAGTGGCGCCCTTGTGCCAGATTTCCTGGCGGGAGCGCGACCAGTAGACGGCCTCGCCGATTTCCAAGCTCATGCGCAGGGACTCGGCATTCATGTAAGCGAGCATCAGGGGTTCCTTGGTGGTGGCGTCCATGGCAAGGGCCGGGATCAGGCCGTCGGCATCGAATTTGGGGCTGAAATCGAGGCCGTCCTCGAGCTGCTTCTTGTCTCCACGGGGGGCAAAGGGCTTGCTGGCTTCCATGGCTGTGACCGTGTTGTGTGGGCAGCGGCCTGTCCAGCCTGCATTGATGTGGAATCAGTCCTTGGCCAAGCCGTCGTGGACGAGGACAAATCCGTTCTCCGGCTTCTCGAGTTGCTTGGCCAGACTTTTGGCGGTGGTGGCACGTGAGACTTCGATTTTGCCCCCGAGCGACTCGATTGCCTGTGCCGACCAGATGTTACAGACCCGCGGAATGAAATAATTGTAACGGCCCTCAAGCTGGACGCCCTTGCCCCAGCTCGACTGGCGCACCACCACTGGTTTTCCGGATTCGTCGATGACCTGGCACTGGTTGAGGAAGTGGGCGAGCCGGGGGCCAAGATGTGCCGGAAACTCGGCTCGCCAGATCTGCTGGTCGGGCAGAACGGCAGGCACCTGGTAGTTGATGGGGATGAGTTCCATCACCGAATCCGTTGGAGTGAAGAGCACTTGCATCCATTTGTGGGGCCCGCTGATGCCCTCGGCGGAATAGGCATCGGTATTGCCCCAGCTGACGACCACCCAGCGCGGAGTGCCAAGGGCTTCCGGGGCGATGTAGCCGGATTCGACCAGCCAGGGATAATCGAAGACGAGTCCGGTGTGGTAGCCGTCCCCGTGCATCCAGACCTCAACCGTTTCAGTGCTGGCTGAGGCTGCCTCCGAGCTCTCGGAAGCCGGACCGGGATAGGGTTCGACCGGCAACCTGAGGCTGCAGGCGCAAAGCAGAAGGGACGAAATCGCAACGAGGGCGAGACGCATGGGGCTAGTCCTTGAGAAAGGTGCAGATGTATTCGCAAATGCAGTCCTTCACCTTGATGGTGAAGCCGCTGTTGCCGGGGACATTGAAATCCGAGCCGGCAACCACTTCGAAAGTTTCCTCCGTGCCATCCAGCGTGACCTCACAATTGCCGGAGATGATTTCCATCAGTTCCGGCGCTTGCGTGCCGAAATGGTAGGAGCCCGGATAGATCAGGCCCACGGTCTTGCGCTCACTGGCATCGGTGACCACGGTGTGGGACACCACCTTGCCGTCAAAGTAGATGTTGGCCTTGGCCTCTACGGTCGCGTTCTCGAAAGTCATGACGCGCGTTGGCGTGCCAGATCTCAGGGCTCTTGGGAAGTGGATTCGATGGGAAGATTCGCTTTTTTCCAAGCCTCCCAGCCGCCACCGAATACAGAGACATCGAGACCCTGTTTGGAGATGGCGCGCGAGACCGTGCGCGCATCGCTGCACAACAGGCCATCGCAGTAAACCACCAGAGTCTTGCCTTCGGCGATGGCCGACTTCCATTTCTCAAGCCGCGTGGCGATGAGCGCGTCCGGCTCGAATTCCTCGTCGCTGGGCACATTGGTCGCGCCAGCGATGTGACCGCGGTGGAAGAACCAGGGATGGCGGGCATCAATCACGACGACCTGACCGGATTGATGCTTGAGGAAGAGGTCCTCGAGGCTGATGGAGGAGCGCTCACCATGCTCCGTGCTGCTGCGCTTGGCCATGGGCCCACTCAGGTCGGAGGGGCAGCTCTCCGGGCCCGCAGGATGGCAGGAGCCAATTGCCCAGCAGAGGGCCAGCAGGATCCATGTGGAGCCAGAGCGCATCACGCTTACTGGATTTCAATGAGTTCGACGTCGAAGCACAGCATGCCGGCAGGGGCGCCGGGAGGCGGGTTTTCGCCGTAGGCCAGCTTGGCGGGGATCCACATGCGGCGTTTTTCGCCTTCAACCATGAGTTGGACGCCCTCGGTCCAGCCGGGGATGACCCGGTTGAGCGGAAAGGCAATGGGTTCACCGCGCTGGACCGAAGAGTCGAACATCTTGCCATCGGTGGTCCAGCCCGAGTAGTGGACGAGGACGCGGTCGGTGGCCTTGGGGTGGACCTCGCCTTCCCCTTTCTTGAGGACCTTGCTGGCAAGACCGGAGGCAGTGACTTCGGCATCTTCAGGCGCCTTGGCCACGTCTTCGGGAACCTTGGGGGCTTCCTGGATGTCGAGAAGCTCGATATCGAAGCAGAGCATGCCACCGGGTCGGCCGCCGCCCGGGTTTTCGCCATAGGCGAGATTGGCCGGAATCCAGAAGCGGGTCTTTTCGCCTTCGACCATCAGTTGGACGCCCTCGGTCCAGCCCTTGATCACGCGATCGAGGGGAAAGCTGGCGGGTTGCCCACGGCGCACGGAGGAATCGAACAACTCACCGTTGGTCTTCCAGCCGGAGTAGTGGACGGTGACGGTATCGGAGGCTTCAGGATGTTTGTCGCCGCTTCCTTTCTCGAGGACCTTGTAGGCCAGGCCGGAATCGGTCTTGGTGGCATCAGCGGGAGGGGCTTGGACGTCTGCGGGGGTATCGGGCACGGTGTTCTGGGCGTTGAGGGTGGGTATGGTGGAAATACAGCCAAGAGCGAACAGGAGGCTCACGGCACCGGTCAAACGGGATCTGGCTTGCATGGATGAAAG
>JAWVYP010000119.1:0-8570 GCA_033722655.1 Akkermansiaceae bacterium
CCATGCGCTGGATGGACATGCAGACCGGCATGGAGTGGCAGCCATGAAAAAAGCCGCACGGCAAACCGCGCGGCTTTTTGACTGGATGAATGTTGGGAGAAATCAGAGCAGGGATTGGACCGAGCTGCGGACTTCATCATACTTCTCGCGCAGGCGGCTCACTTCGGCTTCGGCCTTGCGCAGCTGATCACTGACTTCAATCAGCGCGGCGACCTTGGAATTGATGCCGGCGGGAACGGCACTGGCCTTGCCTGCCTTGGAGCTGACGGCCAGCTTGGGTGAGCGCAACCAGGAGGCCACGGTCAGCACGGACAGGCCGAACTTCTTGGCGGCCTGGCTTTGGCCTCCGCGACCGTGCTTGGCGTTGTATTCGTGCACAAAGTCAACGACCTGTTGCTTCTGTTTGGTGGTGTAGCGAGCACCCCGCTTGCCTTTTCCTATGCTTTTGGGAGCGGTTTTATTGGCGGTTTTATTGGCGGTTTTCGACTTGCTTGCGGACTTCTTTGTTTTTCGGGACTTGGTTGCCATAACTGAGCGACCGTAACACCCAAACCGATGGCCGCAACCATTTTTATGATATGATTTTAACTATCAGAATATCAAATCATCGCCAGCCACTCAGAACACCCCCGGTGGTGCCATCAACAGCAGTGCATTGTGTCCGCCCATGCCGTGGGAAAGCTTGGCGAGCGGTCCCGAGATGGAGATGGTTTCATCCGGCAAGGTGAATCCATCCGGCGCGTGCAGCCCCGGCAAGTTGGGTGGCAGCTGACCCTCTTTCAGGAACTCCGCCAGGACCACGCTCTCCAACAGTCCACTGGCCCCGATTGCATGGCCCAGATAGGGCTTGAGCAGATGCAGACTGGGCTTGCTTGCGGGAAAGGCGCGGTTCAGGGCAGCGGGATCGGCTGCCGCTTGAACCCCAGTGCCGGTCGCGTGAGGGCAGACCGCATGGGCCGGGGGAAAGCTGGCTCCCATGCCCTCGAAGAGTTCCGGAGTGCGCCCCCCGTCGGCGGGAATGCCCATCGGGTCGCAGGCATCCGAATTGGTGTTGAAGTCGAGCAAAGCAGAGCCAGCCCCTTCTCCGGATTCAATGGCCATGGCGGCCGCTCCTTCCGCAGGAATGAAGCCCCGGGTCTGTGGATGATAGGGATCGAGACTGAGTTCATCGGCAAGAATGCCGGAAGCGGCGTAGTGATCAAGCAAGGCAGGAACCAGGGGCAGGTCCACCGCCACCACCAGCGCCTTCGAAGCGCGTCCGGATTGCAAGAGCATCATCGCCACCCCCACCGCATCCAGGCCAGCAGCGCAACCGGTGGAGATCACATGGTTGGGACCTGCAATGCCCAGCTCGATGCTGATCGCCGAAGCCGACTCACCGTGCATGGTGTTGCTGGCCGCCATCAATTTGAAGGGACGGCGACCCGGCCAGGGGCCCAACCAGCCTGCGGCATTGCCACGGCTGGTGCCCACCACCAGGGCCGCGTTCACCAGATCCTTCCCGCTCCAGCCGGCCGCATCGACCGCCTGGCACGCGACATTCAGGGCCGCCATGGTGACCGGACTCCACTTGCGGTGGGTCATCAGGTCCCGGTTTTCAATCCATCCGGCAGGACAATCGGCGTGCCCGCAATCCCTTCCCAGCAGTTCACCGAGTCGGCGAAAGGGAACGCGATGGGCGACGAGGGCCTCACGGTGCTCGTTCATGCTCTGGCCGAGAGCAGACAAGGCTCCCAGGCCGGCAATCTGGATGGATGTGTCGATGCCCCTGCGTAACACCCACTTGGGCCGGAGCAATCCAAAATGAACTCAGAGCGAATCCAGGGCCTTCCAAAAAGCCTCCCGCTGCTTCATGTCGGCGAGCCACAGGTCACAGCCCTCCCGGACCTTGTCGCGGGCGACCACTCCGCCGAAGCCGACAAAGAGATCGACGTCCTCCTGCGTCTCCAGATCGGAGACCCCATCCCCCACCATCACCACCGTTTCGGGCAGCAGGGCCTGCTTCCACTCGCGGATGATCTCGTTCTTGCCGTGATTGCGGGTGGTCGGATATTCGCGGCCGTAGTCGACGTAGTCACCCTGGCTGTCAAACTGGATGGGCACGGCCTCGACATGCTCGATACCCAGCTTGGCAGCGAGGGGTTCGATCAGCGGTGCAAAACCACCGGAGAGGATCACCGGCTGCCAGCCGCGTTCGCGGGCCTCGTCGAGCAAGTCATCCACGCCCTCCACCATTTGTTCGATGTAGGCCTGAGCAATCGCATCGCAAACGGAGCGGTCCGGACGGATCAGCTCCATGCGTCTGGGAAAGACCTCGGAGATGGGCACCTCGCCATTCATCGCCTGGTGGGTGAGCTCCACCACCTGGACATACACCTCCTCGCCCCGGCTGTGGGCCAGCTCGTCAATCCCCTCAATGCTCGAAAGGGTCGAATCGCAGTCGATGAAGAGCAACATGCCCTGCTTGCGGGTTGGCGGCAGGATTTCCACTTCCGTTCCCACCTCCACCAGGTCGAAAAGTTCAATGACATCCTGATTGGCCAATCGCACGCAGCCGTGGCTTGCCGGCTGGCCGAGCAAATCCTCGCGGTGGGTGCCGTGGATGTAGATGTAGCGATCCTTGGTGTTGGCGTTCTCCGCATCGAGTCCATCGAGCCAGAGGATGCGGCTGAGTATGAGATCCCCCTCCTTGCTTTCGCCGTCCCATTCACCGGCAACCTGGCGGCCGACAAAGGAAGTTCCCGAAGGCAGGTTTTCACCGATTTTCTCGGCAATCCGGAAACGGCCCGTCGGTGTCCGGTTGCTGCCCTCGGCAAAGCCTATGCCCTTGGCCGCAGTGGAAACGCGGTACTCCCGGGTGATTTCGCCGTTTTCCAGGACCCGAAGGACCTGACGATCGATGGAGATCTGCAATTTGAGGGATGAATTCATGATGGCAGCCCCAGCATCGTGACCACGGCCGTCAATCCAAGCCAGAAAGCGCGCTCGAGCGCCTTCGATCGCGTTCCCGAATTTACTCTCAGAGGTTCAGAGGGGATCGGCTCTGAGTCTTGACAGGGCCTCGGGCGAACAGCAAATTCTCCTTCCGCCTGTTTTCGGAGAGGTAATGCGCGTTCCGACCATATCTGGTTCCATGCGCCCGGGGCTGTGTAGCTCATCACCCGCCCGATTCAGCCGACCCGTCACGGTGGCCCTGTCTCCGCGACACACCCCCCCGCTGCGGCCTCACTCACTGACCTCTCCCACATTCATCATGCCCAACACGACCTCTTCGACACTCGGCTGGCCACAAGCTCAAGGACTCTGGGATCCCTCCCGTGAAAAAGACGCCTGCGGCGTTGGCTTCATTGCCCATCTCAAGGGCCAGCGCTCCCACGACATCATCGTCAAGACCTTGACCATGAACGAGCACATGGACCACCGGGGTGCCGCGGGTGCCGATCCGGCCACCGGTGACGGCGCCGGCCTATTTGTCCAAGTTCCCGACAAGTTCCTGCGCAAGGTCATGGCCGAGAAGGACGTGGAACTCCCCGAAGAGGGGCACTACGGCGTCGGCCACGTCTTCATGGCCCCCGATGCCAGTGCGCGCGAGGCCACCATGCGCGCTTACGAGCAGGTCATCCATGACGAAGGCCAGGAGTTCCTCGGCTGGCGCACCGTGCCGGTCAAAAGCGAGATCCTCGGCAAGATGTCGGGCCTCTACGAACCGGTCATCAAGCAGGTCTTCATCGGCCGCAATCCGGAGATCACCGACCTCTTTGAATTCGAGCGCAAGCTCTACATCATCCGCAAGCGCGTCCAGGCCTGGATCCGCCACGGCCAGGCACCCTCCGACGTTCGCAGCGCCCAAGGCACCAAAGGCTCCTTCCCCGGCAAGGAATACCATTACTGCACCGGCATCTCGGCACGCACCCTCGTCTACAAGGGCATGCTCACTCCCTGCCAGCTCGGCGAATACTTCCCCGACCTTCTCGACGAGGACTTCGAGTCGGCCCTCGCCCTGATGCACACCCGTTTCTCGACCAACACCTTCCCCAGCTGGTCGCGCGCGCATCCCAACCGCTTCATCGCCCACAATGGCGAGATCAACACCGTGATGGGCAACGCCAACTTCATGAAGGCGCGCCAGGCCCTTTGCGCCAGCGAGAAGTTCGGCAAGAATATCGAGGACATCTTTCCCGTCATCGACGAGGACGGCTCCGACTCCGCGCGCTTCGACAACGCGCTCGAATTCATGCACTACGGGGGCTACGACCTCACCCACGCAATGATGATGATGATTCCCGAGCCCTGGGAGCGTCACACCCTGATGGATGAACAAAAGCGCGCCTTCTACGAGTTCCACGCCTGCATGATGGAGCCCTGGGACGGTCCCGCCTCCATCACCTTCTCCGACGGCCAGCAGATCGGCGCCTCGCTCGACCGCAACGGACTGCGCCCCAGCCGCTACTACGTGACCGAGGACGATCTCGTCATCATGGCTTCCGAGGTCGGCGTCATTCCCGACATCGATCCTCTCACCGTGGTCCAGAAGGGCCGCCTCGAGCCCGGCAAGATGTTTCTCGTCGACATGAGCGAAGGTCGCATCGTCCCCGACGAGGAGGTCAAGAAGCGCGTCTATGGCGCCCAGCCCTACCAGAAGTGGCTGGACGAGAATCGCGTGATGCTCGGCGATCTGCCCGAGCCCAAGAGCTCGGCCACCATTGAAGAGGAGCGCATCCTCGAGCGCCAACTCGCCTTCGGCTACACCTACGAAGACCTGCGCATGCTGCTTGGGCCCACCGCCAGCAGTGGGGTGCAACCCATCGCCTCGATGGGCAACGACACCCCGCTCGCCGTCCTCTCTCACAAGCCCAAGCTGCTCTACCAATACTTCAAGCAGATCTTCGCCCAGGTCACCAACCCGGCCCTGGACTGCATCCGCGAGGAACTCGTCACCGCCACCGAGACCTTCCTCGGTTCCGAGGGCAACCTGCTCGATCCCGGCCCCAAGAGCTGCCGCATGATCCGTCTCGACAGCCCGCTCATTGACAACAGGCAACTCGCCAAGATCCGCGAGGTCGAGCTCGAGGGCTTCAAGGCGGCCACCTTGGACGCCATCTTCCCCGCCAATGGCGGCGGCGAAGGCCTCACCGATGCCTTCGAGGTGCTCTGCATGGCCGCCGACCAGGCCATCGAGGACGGCGCCAATCTGCTCATCGTTTCCGACCGCAACATCCGTGCCGACATGGCAGCCATGCCCACCCTGCTGACCATGGGTGGCCTGCACCACCACCTGGTGCGCTCCGGCACCCGCACCAAAGTCTCCATCATCCTCGAAACCGGCGAGGCGCGTGAGGTGCACCACTTCGCCACCCTCATCGGCTACGGCGCGGATGCGATCAACCCCTACATGGCCTTCGAAACCCTCCACAAAATGATCGAGGACGACATGCTCGACGTCGATCTGGAGACCGCCATCTACAACTACCTCAAGGGCTCCATCAAGGGCGTGGTCAAGACCATGGCCAAGATGGGAATCTCCACCGTCGCCTCCTACCGCGGCGCGCAAATTTTTGAAACCATCGGGCTGAGCACCAAAGTGGTCGACAAGTTCTTCAGCGGCACCTCCAGCCGCTGCGAGGGGTCGGGCATCGAGGAAATTGCCGAAGAGGCCCTCCAGCGCCATCGCAACGCCTTCCCCGACCGCCACATCGAAGACGAGGAAAAGGCCCTCGATTCCGGCGGCATGTATCAATGGCGCAAGGACGGCGAATACCACCTCTTCAACCCGGACACCATCCACCTCCTGCAGAAGGCGGTGCGCACCGGCAGCTACGAAATCTACAAGGAGTATGCCCGCAAGGTGAACGACCAGAGCGAGAACCTCTCCACCCTGCGCGGCCTGATGGACTTCCGCTCCAGGCGCCAGCCTGTGCCGATTGAGGAGGTCGAGCCGGTCGAGGCCATCACCAAGCGCTTCAAGACGGGCGCGATGTCCTACGGTTCCATCTCCAAGGAGGCCCACGAAACTCTCGCGATTGCGATGAACCGCATCGGCGGCAAGTCCAACACCGGTGAGGGCGGTGAGGACCCCGAGCGCTTCAAGCCCATGCCCAACGGCGACAGCAAACGCTCCGCCATCAAGCAGGTCGCTTCCGGTCGTTTCGGGGTCACCAGCGAATACCTGGTCAACTCGGACGAAATCCAAATCAAGATCTCGCAGGGCGCCAAGCCCGGCGAAGGCGGGGAGCTTCCCGGCTCCAAGGTTTACCCCTGGGTCGCCAAGGTCCGTCATTCCACTCCCGGTGTGGGGCTCGTCTCCCCTCCTCCTCACCACGACATCTACTCGATTGAGGATCTCGCCGAGCTCATCCACGACCTCAAGAACTCCAACCCGCGCGCCCGCATCAATGTGAAGCTCGTCGCCGAGGTCGGTGTCGGCACGATTGCCGCCGGTGTGGCCAAGGCTCACGCCGACGTCATCCTCATCTCCGGTCACGATGGTGGCACCGGTGCGTCCCCCGCTTCCTCCATCTACAACGCGGGCGCCCCTTGGGAACTTGGCCTCGCCGAAACCAACCAGATCCTGTTGCTCAACGACCTGCGCAGCCGCGTGGTGCTCGAAACCGATGGTCAACTCAAGACCGGCCGCGACATCGCCATCGCCGCCCTGCTGGGTGCCGAGGAGTATGGTTTTGCCACCGCTCCCTTGGTCACCATGGGCTGCCTGATGATGCGCGCCTGCCAGAAGAACACCTGCCCGGTCGGCATCGCCACCCAGAACCCCGAACTGCGCAAGCACTTCACCGGCAAGCCCGAGCACGTGGTCAACTTCATGACCTTCCTCGCCATGGAAATGCGCGAGATCATGGCCGAACTCGGCTTCCGCACCATTGACGAGATGGTCGGCCACGTCGACTGCCTCAACACCAAGTCCGCCACCGAACACTGGAAAGCCAAGGGCGTGGACCTCACCGCCATCTTCCACAAGCCCGACATCGATGACGAAGTCGGCACCTACTGCACCAAGGAACAGGACCACGGACTGGACAAGGCCCTCGACAACACCCACCTGCTCAAGCTCTGCAAGCCCGCCATCGAGCGCGGCGAGAAGGTGCGCGCCGAGTTGCCCATCGTGAACATCAACCGCGTGGTCGGCACCATCACCGGCAGCGAGGTCACCCGCGCCCATGGCGGTCAGGGCCTGCCCGAGGACACCATCCACCTCAAGTTCACCGGCAGTGCGGGCCAGAGCTTCGCCGCCTTCACTCCGCCGGGCATGACCTTCGAACTCGAGGGTGACGCCAACGACTACGTCGGCAAGGGACTCTCCGGCTCCAAGCTCATCATCTACCCGCCCAAGGGTTCGCCCTTCAAGGCCGAGGAGAATGTCCTGATTGGCAACGTCGCCTTCTACGGCGCGACCACCGGCATGGCTTACATCAACGGCATCGGCGGTGAGCGCTTCTGCGTGCGAAACTCCGGGGTGCGCACCGTCATCGAGGGCGTGGGCGACCACGGCTGCGAATACATGACGGGCGGCCAAGTCATTGTCCTCGGCAAAACCGGCCGCAACTTCGCCGCCGGGATGTCCGGTGGCGTGGCCTACATCTACGACATCGACGGCCAGTTCGAGAAGCGCCTCAACAAGAGCATGGTCAACCTCTACCCGCTCATCGAATGCGACGCCGCGGATGCCGTCAGCGTCAAAAGCGAGATCGAGAAGCACGTCAAATACACCGGCTCCGAGCGAGGCAAGTCCATCCTCGGCGACTGGGACCGCGAAATGGGCAAGTTCCTCAAGGTGCTGCCCCGCGACTACGAGCGCATGCTTGAATGCTTCCGCAAGGTCGAGGAACAGGGCCTCTCCGGCGACGACGCCGCCATGGCCGCCTTCGAAGAAAACCTCAAGGACCTCTCCCGCGTCGGCGGCAACTAATCCACCCCGGCGGCACCATCCGCCGCACTTGTCTATTATCTACAATCCTCTATCCACTATCTAAGCCATGGGCAACCCAACCGGATTCATGGAAATCGAGCGCAAGGTCGATTCCGAAACTGCTCCCCTCGAACGCATCAAGCACTGGAAGGAATTCAAGGTCCACAGTGACGAGGACATGCGCCGCAGCCAGGGCGCGCGCTGCATGGACTGCGGCACACCCTTCTGCCACACCGGCCACGTTGTCAGCGGCATGGCCAGCGGCTGCCCCGTCAACAATCTGATTCCCGAATGGAACGACCTCATCTACCGCGGTCGCTGGAAGGAAGCGCTCGAGCGCCTACACAAGACCAACAACTTCCCCGAGTTCACCGGCCGCGTCTGCCCCGCTCCCTGTGAAGGTTCCTGCGTGCTCGGCGTGATCGAGCCGCCCGTCACCATCAAGGCCAACGAATGCGCCATCATCGACCGCGGCTGGGACGAGGGCTGGGTCACTCCCAACCCGCCCGAGAAGCGCACCGGCAAGAAGGTTGCGGTCGTGGGTTCGGGACCCGCCGGCCTCGCCTGCGCCGACCAGCTCAACCAGGCCGGCCATAACGTTACCGTGTTCGAGCGCGAGGACCGCATCGGCGGCCTGCTGATGTATGGC
>JAWVYP010000120.1:0-8541 GCA_033722655.1 Akkermansiaceae bacterium
GGGGATACCCTCGAGGAATGGGCCAAGAGACTCGAAGACGCCAACGGTGGTGGTGGCGGCGGTGGTGGCGGCGGAGGCGGAGGCGGCGGCAGCCCAGAGAGCGAAGACTTTGAATTCATGCTGCGGGTCATGAAAATGGTCCAGACCCAGATGGATCTGCGCGCCCGCACCCGCGCCCTCGAACAGTTGCGCCGCGACCACTCGACTCCAACTCCCGCGGAATGAATCCATCCACCCCTCCCCTTCCGACCTTCCGACCATGAAAGCATTCCAAGCACTCATTGCCCTGGGCCTCGCCCTGCCCAAGCTGATGGCAGAGGCCGATCTGCCTCCCGAGCCCAAGCCTCTCGAGAAACATCGTCTGGGATCGGAAGAAGTTGCGATTGATCAGGACGAACTCTCTGCCGACGTCCAACAGCTCGTCCTCGAGCAAACCAACCCGAAGGTCGTCGAACTCCTCGGCGAGGTGGAAAACATCATGGACGAGACCACCGAAATGCTCATCGAACACGAGACCGGCGGCGCCACCCTAGCCGCCCAGACTGAAATCATCGAAAAGATCCACGAAGCCGCCAAAGAGAAGCAAAAGGGCAGCCAGAGCAAATCCGGCGGCGCGATGATGGACATGATGAAAAAAATGATGGGCGAAGGCGAAGGCGAAGGCGAAGGCGAAGGCAAGGGAAAAGGCAAGGGCAAGAAGCCGGGCCAGGGCGAAGGTGAAGGCCAGGGTGGCAGCTCGGGCGGCAAGGGCCAGACGGGTGAATCCGACAGCCCGAACACCGCCGAGCACGGCATCGGCCAAGGCCCCGATGAAACCCGCCGCATCCCAAAGGCCAGTGGCCTTGGACCTGCCACCATCCCCCAGGAATTCCGCCAGGCCTTCGATGCCTACAACCGTGGTGCCGAGGAACTGGTCAAGTAAGCCCCGATTTCCATCCATTCCATGACAGCCACTCTTCGTCTCCTGTTCCTCGCTCTCGCTCTCGGTCTTCTGCCCCTCGGCGCCCAGAGTGAATTGCTCGGTCGCCGCAACGACATCATTCCCGCCCAGGTCGAACTGATCTACGAGAAGGGACTCAAATATCTCGCCGAGAGTCAGGCCGAGGAAGGCAACTGGGCCGGTGGCAATGGCAGTGATCCCGGCGTGGTCGGTCTCTGCATCAAGGCCTTCCTTGCCGACGGAGAAGATCCCGTCAACGGGCCCTATGCCGAGAACATCAAAAAGGCGATCAGCTACATCATTTCCCAACAGAACGAGACCAACGGCTACATCGGCAACAGCATGTATAACCACGCTTTTGCCACCACCGCCCTGGCGGAAGTCTACGGGATGATCCCCGACCCCGACATTGCCCCCGCCCTGGAGAAGGCGATCAAACTCATCCTTAGCGCCCAGGAGCGCAACAGTTACGGCGGCTGGCGTTACACTCCCGACAGCCGGGATGCCGACACCACGGTCAGCGGTTGCCAGATTGTTGCCCTCTTTGCAGCCCGCAATGCCGGCCTGGAGGTTCCCGACAAGGCCTTCAAGAAGGCCCTGGATTACCTCAACAAGAACCGCAACGCCGAAGGTTCCTACGGATACACCTCGGCATCCGGCGGCAAGCCGACCCTCACCGCGATTGGCGTGCTGTGCTGCGCCATGGCCAAGCAGAACGACTCCAAGGGCTTCGAGAACAGCGTGAACTACCTCAAGGAGCACCTGGACTACCGCGACCGCAACTACCCCTACTACTTCGAATACTACATGTCCCAGGCCCTATTCCAGGCCGACGAGGAACTGTGGGAGGAATGGAACAACAAGAATATCCGCTACTTGGGCACCATCCAGCGTGCCGATGGCTCATTCCCCGGCAACCACGGCACCTCCTTCTGCACCGCCGGCGCCCTGCTTTCGCTGGCCCTCAACTACCGCTACCTTCCCATCTACGAACGATGATCCGCCGACTCTTCATCTCCCTGGCCTGTTCGCTGACCCCGCTCGGGGCGGAGCCAGCCGGGGATCTGCTGCGCTTTTCCAACGGGGACCAGCTTCATGGCCGGTTCCTGGGCATCTCGGAAGGTCCCAAACTTCAGTGGCAGCGCGAGGATCTTCAGGAGGTGGCTGAATTCAATCCCTCCAACTTGCGCCACGCCGTGCTCCGCAATGGCAGTCCTGCTGCACCACTCGATTCCACCTCGGTCGTCGAACTCGTCAATGGCGACCGCTTGCCGGGAACCATCACCGCCCTCGATGAATCGCAGGTCACCGTTGAAACTTCCTGCGCCGGCACCATCACCCTCGATCGCAACCTGGTCAGCAAGGTGGCGCCCCAGCCACACGGCGGCCGGCTGCACTACCACGGTCCCTTCTCGGAAGATCCGTGGCAGGTGAATTCCTACAAGTCTGGAGACGCCGATCAACTGCGCAGCAACATTCTGCAGGCCCGCGGAGTGGGTGGGAAAATCGGCGGGCAGGGCGAAGCTCGGGAGGCCGGTGAAGCCCCCCTCCCCGACTGGAGGCATTCCGGCGCTGCTTGGTATTGGAAGAGTGATGAGCCGGGCAGTGCCCTCATCCTGCGCGACGCGATGCCCAAACGCTCCACCCTGCGCTTTGACCTCGCCTGGAAAAACAAGCTCATGGTGGCCATTGCCGTGCACGCCGATTTCTGCACCGAGGAGAAGCTGGTGGAAGCTGAGGAGGCGGATGCGCCGGGGAATGCGCCATTGCCTGAATTTTCACCCCACAGTTCGAACAACCTGCCCAACATCTTCGGCAATGCCTATATCCTCCAGCTCCACAGCAACTATCTGGTCATCTACCGCACGGTGGTCATGGAGGACGGCACCATGTCCAAGCTCCGGGTCCGCAAGTCATCGAGCCGCCTCAAGCTTGAAGACCGGTCCAAGGCCACCCTCGAGATTCGCAGCGATCTTGAAAACTCCACCTGTTCCTTCTTTGTCGATGGAAACTTCATCTGCCAGTGGCGCGATCCCGCCCTCAAGCAGGAAGGCCTCGAGCCCGTCGATGGCTCCAGCTTCGCCATCATGCCCATCACCCGTAGCGGCCCGCTTCGCCTCAGTGACATGGTTCTCGCCGAATGGAACGGCATGCCCGACTCCGCCCGCAGCCTGGAGAACGAGGAGCAGGACATCGTCCTCATGACCAATGGCCTGGACCGCTTTTCGGGCAAGGCCATCGCCCTTGAATCCGGCACCCTCCGCTTCAAGGGCAGGCATGGAGAGTTCATGCTGCCGATCCATGACATCGCCGAATTGCGTTTTGCCACCAATGAGCGCCTCAAGCCCGAGCCACCATCAGGACTGGTCATGACCATGCGCTTCAGCCCGATGGGCCGGATCACCGGCACGCCGGTTTCCGGAGACCGGGAGACCCTGCGGCTCCGCCATCCACTTGCCGGCGAACTCGACATCCGCAACGACGCCGCCGTCATGTTCGAATTCAACGAAACCACCAACATCTTCACCGACTGGGATGACAATTTCTGATCAATCCATCGCTGCCATCACCTTGGCACTCCTCACCTCGGCGCTGCAGGCAGACACTGCCTCCTTCAGCGGCGATCATGGCCAGCTGAGCGGCACATTGGAGGCCATTGGCAAGGATGGCGTCATCCTCTGGTCCAGCCCCTACAGCAAAGATCCGCTCAAGCTGAGAGCGGACAAGGTCGACCAAATCCAGCTCGACAGCTCGCAGACTGCAAAAAAGACCCATCCCATCCAGCTCACCCTGGAAAACGGGGACGTCCTGCCCGCCAGCGGGATCCGCACCCTGGATGGGGAGGCCCTGCTCGCCGAAACGCCCGTTGCAGGAATGGTCAGGGTCCCTCGACCTGCCTTGGCATCCGCCCAGTTCGGCATTTCCGAGCGCAAGGTCATCTACATGGGATTCGACAACCTCGGCCTCTGGACCCGGGGCGTGGGGGAACCGGAAAACTGGAGGCTGCGTGGCAGCACTCTGATTTCCAGCGGTCCCAGCATTGCCGCACGCGACTTCGAGCTGCCGCGAAACTTCACCCTCAGTTTTTCCCTGGCATGGGAAGACATCTCACCCGACTACCACATCACCTTCGCCGACCCCCTGGTCAAGGCTTCGAAGCAGGAGGATTTCTACCGCTTCGACTTCGACCGGTCCGGCATCCGGATCTCAAGACAGATCGGTGTTCAGGGTCGCCTCCGCACATTGGCCCAATGGCAACGGCACCCGAAAGAATTCGTCGACAAGCAGATAGATGTGCGCATCGAGGTCAATCGCGAGCAGCGCGAGCTCGAACTCTTCATCAACGGCGAATCGGAGGGGGTCATCAAGGATCCCATCGACTCCATTCCCGACGCCTCCGGCTTCAGCTTCCATTGCCAGACGGGTTCGGGAGGCAAGCAGATGATCGGCGACCTGGAGATCACCGAACTCAACGACAGCCGCACCCGTCACCTCGCCGAGAAGCGTGGAGACCCTGCCCTTGATTGCCTAATCACCACCGACGACGACCGCTGGACCGGCGAGTTGCTCTCGATGGCCGCCAGTCCTGACGAAGCCGTGGTCATTTTCCAGACCAGCTTTTCCAAGGAGGCCTGGGAAATTCCCGAAAGCGAGATATCCACCCTCTTCTTCGCCGAACAAACCGTCATTGCCGTCGACGATTCCGAGCCGACCTATCTGCTCAAATTCCACGGCAAGGGAAAACTCAGCGTCAGCAACTGCGTGATCAGCGAGGGACAGGTCAGTGCCATCCACCCCCTGCTTGGCGAACTGGCCATCGACCGCAAGGCCATCCGGGCCATCCGGCGCATCGCCAAATGATTCACCACCCCCTTTCATGTCCATGAAACTCCAAGCATCCATTTCCGCCCTCGGCCTGTTCCTACTGACAGGCGTGGGGATTCATGCCGCCGAGCAAGCCCCCTCGGCCGTGATGCAATTTCTCAACGAGGATCACATCAGCGGCCAACTCATGGCCCTCGATGATGAAAGCGTGCTCTGGGATTCAGAAGTCTTGGCGGAACCGGCCACCATTGGACTCGAGAACGTCCTCAACATGACCCTCAACGCCGAAAACCAGGCCCCCGATTCCAGCCACGTTGCCGTCCTTCAACTCGCCAATGGCGATGAGGTCCTTGGCCAGCTCAAGGACATCACCGACGAAAGCATCGTTCTCGAGACCTGGTTCGGTGGCATCATCGAATTCAACCGGGTCATGGTCTCCAAGATTCAGATCATGGGAGGGCAATCCTTCAGTTACCGCGGCCCCACCAGTCTCGATGGCTGGAGGCAGACTCCCAAGGACAGCTGGGATTACAGGCGGCAATCCTTCATTTCCTTGAAGTCGGGAAGCATTGCCCACGACAAAATCCTGCCGGACCAGTGCACGATCAAGTTTACCGTCCAGCGCAAGGCGGACTCTCTGGACCTCAAACTGATGCTGTTTTCCGATGACATCACCTCCTCCCGCCCGCGCTCGGGCTATGAACTCGCCTTCCAGCGCACCAGCGTCTACCTGCGCAGCAGCAAGAACCGCAATTTCATCGGCAGCGCCCACTCCCAGGAGCTCGCCCAGAACGACACGGCCAACATCGAGGTCCGCGCCAGCCGCAAGCTCGGCATGGTGGCCCTGCTCATCAATGGCGAACTCATCGAGGTCTGGAGCGAGCCCAACATGGACGACAACAACTTCGGTTCGGGGCTTCACTTCATCGCCGGCGACGATGGCCCCGTCCGCATCTCTTCAATCTCGGTGGGGCTCTGGGATGGCAAGAACAGCGAGGAACTCCAGCCCGGCCGGCGCCATTTCCGCCACAATCCGGAGCCCGTCGCCCCGCCAAAAAAGGAGGAAGAGCAAAAGGGCAGGATGCAACTGGCCAATGGCGACAGCCTCACCGGCAAGGTGCTCTCCATTGACGAGGGCCTGATCCAGCTGGATACGCCGCTTGGCGAAATCAAGCTGCCTGTGCAACGCCTGCGCAGCCTCAACCTCGACGGGCTTGATGAACAGGAAGCCAAGAAGGAAAACGGGGACATCCGCGCCTTCTTCGCGGACGGTTCCACCCTTGTGTTCCGGCTCGACAAGGTCGATGGGAACAGGGTCACCGGCGTCAGCCAGCATTTCTCCACCGATTCGAAATTCGGGGAGGCCATCTTCGACCTCTCCGCGATCAGCCGCATCGAGTTCCGCCCCCACGAGGAAAGGCTGGAATCGTTGCGCAAGGACAAGATCTGGTAGGAGGCCGGCAGCGAAGCGACGTGACATGAAGTCAGGCCCGCTGACGGGAATGGCCGCAGGGGCATCCAGCGCGGAAAATCCGCGCATCCTTCCAGACGGGATGCGCAGCGCTATTGGCCCCGGAGCCTCAGCTTCTTGCTGAACGCTCCGCCGACCATGTCCGCCCTCGTCTCCGAATTCTGCCAATGGCTCCTGCAGGACCGCGCTCCGCAAGCCAAATCCACCTCCATCATTCTCCACGGCAAGGCGGATGAAATCAGCGACGCACTGGTCGAGGAAATCAGCCACCATCTCAATGAATACGATGACGAAGCCAATGGACTGTGGCTGGGTGCGAGCCGGAGACTGGTCGATACCGTCGCTTCCGATCCCAACCTCACCCAGTTGATGGACCTGGGAGGCTGCTGCGGCTGCCAGGGAGGCTGCTGCAGCCGGGGGAACCAAACCGTAGAAGAGAAGCAGGCCGTCATACTCCGGGCCCTGGCCTCGCGCGGCAACCTGGTCTTCAGCGCCCCGCCCGGCCCCCTTCTGCTACCCGCCCGGCATGAGGCCTTCCACGCCGGCATCGGCCGGCGTGCCGATGTGCTGGACCGCTGCCACATCACCGTCGACCCCGAGCTGATTGAAGGCGGCTGCCTCCCCCAGATCGTGGCCGATGTCTACCTCGAGTGGAACCACAGCCGCAGCATCGACACTCCACCTGCCTGGAAGGCCTGATCAATGATGCACAACTTTTCATCGGATCCGCAGCGATGACCCACCCCTCCCCCTGATTCCATCCACCCCGATCCATGAACGTCCTCGCGCTGACCATCCTCATCTCCACCAGTCTGGCGGGCATCTTTATCGCCTGCTTCGCCATGGAACTGCGCCGCAACCGCAATGGCAGTGCCGAACGCGATTCCCTCCTCCCACTCGACTCCCCACCCTCCTCCCACTCGACTCCCAATCCCCCCAAGCCCGGCCCGAAAGCCGAATGATTCCGGCATCTCATAATTTCCGCACTTCAGCTTTTCCCAAACCATGACCACCAAAATCACCTACGACGACAAGACGGTCCGCCACTTCATGGTTGCCTCCATCTTCTGGGGCATCATCGGCATGCTGGTCGGGGTCATCATCGCCCTCCAGCTTTCGAGCTGGAAAATGAACGGCCACTTCCTGGAAATCATCACCGGTGGCCTCATCCAGTCCGACGGCATCTCCTTCCTCACCTACGGCCGCCTGCGCCCGCTGCACACCAACGCGGTGATCTTCGCCTTTGTCGGCAACATGATGTTTGCCGGCGTCTACTACTCGACCCAGCGGCTGTGCAAGTGCCGGATGGCCAGTGACCTGCTGAGCAAGGTCCACCTCTGGGGCTGGCAGGCCATCATCGTCGCCGCCGCCGTCACGCTTCCCGCCGGCCTGACCCGCGGCAAGGAGTATGCCGAACTGATCTGGCCCATCAACATTGCGGTGGTCATCATCTGGCTGGTCTTCACCATCAACTTCCTCTGGACCCTCGCCAAACGCAACGAGCCCAGCCTTTACGTCGCCCTCTGGTTCTACATTTCCACAGTCATCACCGTGGCCCTGCTCTATGTGGTCAACCACCTCTCGCTACCGACCTCCCTGGTCCACTCCTATCCCATCTTCGGCGGTCTGCAGGACGGCCTGGTGCAATGGTGGTACGGCCACAATGCCGTCGCCTTTTTCCTCACCACGCCAATCCTGGGAATCATGTACTACTTCCTGCCCAAGGCGGCAAACCGACCGGTGTATTCCTACCGTCTCTCCATCGTCCATTTCTGGTCACTGGTCTTCATCTACATCTGGGCGGGCCCCCACCATCTGCTCAACACCTCGCTGCCCCACTGGCTGCAGATGCTCGGCATGCTCTTCTCCATCATGCTCTGGGCGCCCTCCTGGGGCGGCATGCTCAACGGCCTGCTTACCCTGCGCGGCGCCTGGAACAAATTGCGCACCGATCCGGTCATCAAGTTCTTTGCGGCGGCCGTGACCTTCTACGGCATGGCCACCTTCGAGGGCCCTCTGCTCTCGATTGCCAAGGTCAATGCCCTCTCCCACTACACCGACTGGACCATTGGCCATGTCCACTCTGGGGCCCTTGGCTGGAACGGCTTCATGGCCGCCGGCATGTTCTACTGGCTGGCACCACGCCTGTGGCCCAGCAAGGATGGCGCCAGGAAGCTGTGGTCCACCTCCATGGCCAACATGCACTTCTGGATCGGCACGGTCGGCATCCTGCTCTACGTGGCCGCGATGTGGTGTGCGGGCATCATGCAGGGCCTGATGCTCAATGAGACCGCCACCGGTGGCA
>JAWVYP010000121.1:0-8501 GCA_033722655.1 Akkermansiaceae bacterium
AAGCACGCAGACGTTGCGTCCTTCACGAAGGTATTTGAGAACATCGGGCGGATTGTCTGGAAACTCGAAGTAGGCCTCGTCGAAGACCGCGACCACGTGCTCTGGCAGACGATCCATGAAGCGATCGATGGCGTCCTGACCGACCATGGTGCCGGTGGGATTGTTGGGGTTGGCGATGAAAACCAGGCGCGTTTGCCCGGTGATGGCCTCCGCCATGCCATCGAGATCGTGGATGAAATCGGGATCGGCAACCTCGACGTATTTCGCGCCAAACAGGGTGGCCATCAATTTGTAGACCACGAAGGCGTGTTCGGCGGCAATCAGTTCCGCATCGCGGTTGAGAAAAGTGTGACAGAGCAGCTCGATGATTTCGTTGGAGCCGTTGCCGAGGACGACGTTGTCCATGCTCAGCCCGTATTTTTCAGCGATGGCATTGCGCAGCTTGTAGCCGCCACCATCGGGATAGATGTGGGCTTCCGTGGCCGCTTTGTTGATTGCCGTCACCGCTGCGGGGGAAGGGCCCAGAGGGTTTTCGTTGGAGGCCACCTTGACGATCTGATCCGGTTGAAGGCCCAACTCGCGGGCGGTTTCCTCAATGGGTTTGCCGGGTTCATAGGCAAGCAGGTCGCAGACAAAGCGGTTGGCGTAGGAGTCGAGGCTCATAATGGGAGGGAGGACCTAGTGAGAGGGAGAGTGTCGTTTGATCTGAAGCGCTGGGAAGCTAGCGGCGGGCATGCTGCGGGTCAAACGCCAAGGATGACCGCCCGGTTTTCGGATCGGGACACAAAAAAAGGGTGACCGCCGAAGCGATCACCCTTTGAGATAAGTTAGCTTAATCCGGTTGGATTAGAAGCTGACGGTGAGATTCACACCACCGATGAATTCGTGAGTGCTCACGTTTTCGTAGTAAGTGGTGTTTTCACCTTCGTTTGCGTAGAGAACGTAAGGAGAAAGGACAGCGTCCTCGGTGAACTCCCAGTCAAGAGCGGCGGTGGTCACCCAGTTGGCGAAATCACCTTCTTCGTAGGCATAGCCGAGACGGGTGTCGAGGCCGAGGCTGACACATTCGGTCAGTTCGTAGCTCTTGCTGAAGCCGAGCTCGGTGTAACCTTCGTTGTCGGTTTCAACGTCCCAGTAGTAGGTAAGGTCAGCGGAGATGCCGTAACCGAGATCCTTGCTGAGGCCGAAGTAAACTTCCTGAGCGTCGTCAACCACACCGGAGGTGTCGTCGTTGACATACTTGATGTAGCCGATGGCGCCGGTAAGGCCCCAGACGCCGAGTTCCTTGGCGACTTCACCGTAGATGTCGAGCTCGCTGGTTTGATCACCGGCAGCGTCGAAAGAAGCGTACCAGAGACCTGCGCTGATATCGAGGCCGTAGGCTTCAGTGGCAGCGTCAACGCCGGCAGTGGTCATGTCATTGCCGAGGTCGATACCACGCCAGATGTATTCGTTATGGTAACCTCCGTTGATGGAGTATTCAATTTCTGCCTTGGCAGTGCCAGCCACGAGGGCGGAGGCAGCGGCCAGGGCGCCAATGGTTTTGCAGTAGTTTTGCATTATCGTTGTGTTGGTTTCGGTTGCTGCGTCCGTGGCTGACGCCAGTAGTGGCGCAGGCAGGAACGAATTGTTGAAAGCATCCAGTGTGCCAATGTTGGAAGCTGGGTTACTTTCGTGTGCGTGATGATTCACGTATCTAAAGTAATGTCCAGTGATTAATTGGCGGTATGGGCGCTTCCGCGGGAATAGGACTAGGTGTCCCTGCGGACCTTTGCAAGTGGGAAAAGCGAATTTTTTCCTTTGATTCGTTAGGTTGGCGGAGGCGGGGAGAAGCCGTTAGGCGGCCGGTTTTGAAATTTGGCACGCGGTTTGCTTTTCCTCCCGCTGCTGGCGCATCGGCCCCCTGGTTCGAGGCTCCAGTTACCCACAACCAACCGACAACCCTATCATTATGACCAGTCGATATCTAAAGAAATGGCAGGCTCTCATGGCCGCAATTGCCGCTGGTGCGGCATTCACCATGGCAGTTCCTGCATCCGCCCAAGACGAGGAGCCCCCGGCTCCCGCAGTTGAAGAATCAGCTCCGGCTGAAGAAGAAGCTGCTGAAGAAGAAGGGCCCGCAGCCGGCTCCATCGAAGAATACGAAGCTCTCGTTGAGAGCTATAATGCGACAGACGACGACGGCAACACCGTCCATATCGAAGGCGCCTTCGACTTCTTCGCTCTTTCGATGCTCTGGACCTGCATCGCTGCCGCTCTGGTGTTCATCATGCACCTTGGCTTTGCGACTTTGGAAGCAGGCCTGACTCAGAAGAAGAACACGGTCAACATCCTGTTCAAAAACGTCTGGATTATCTCGATCGGTCTTCTTACCTACGCTTTCGTCGGTTTCAATACCCACTACCCCGTCGACAGTTGGCAAATTGACAACATCCTTGGGATCAACGGACCCATTGGTGACCTCAACGAGGGCAACAATAAGACCTGGGCCTACGGTGGCCTTGCTCTTGCAATGACTGGCTACGGTGACTTCATCTTCCAGGCCATGTTCGCTGCCACTGCCGCCACCATTGTTTCCGGTGCGGTTGCAGAGCGCGTCAAGCTCCCAAGCTTTATGCTCTTTTCCCTCATCCTTGTGGCCTTCGGCTACACCATCGCCGGTTCATGGCACTGGGGCGGTGGTTTCCTTGCCGATCTCAAAGTTCCCTTCAAGGACTTCGCTGGTTCGACTGTGGTGCACGGCTTCGGTGGTGCGGCTGCTCTAGCCTGTGTTCTTATTCTTGGACCCCGTAAGGGCAAGTACACTGCTGAAGGTGTGAAGCCTATCCTGCCTTCCAATCTGCCCCTCGCAGCTATTGGTGTCTTCCTACTGTTCTTCGGCTGGTTTGGATTCAACGGCGGCTCCGTGCTTTCCGCTGATCCTGGTCCGCTGGGTCTGGTGTTCACTACCACTGCTCTGGCAGCCGCCGCAGGTGGTGTGACCTCCATCGTGACTTCCTGGGCCGTTCTCAAGAAGCCTGACCTCTCCATGGCCCTCAACGGCCTTCTGGCTGGTCTCGTCTCCATTACTGCTGCCGCCGATGTGGTCAGTGTCATGGGTGCCATCGCTGCTGGTGCTATTGGTGGCGTGATCGTGGTCTTCTCCATCCTTATCTTCGACAAGATCAAGATCGACGATCCCGTTGGTGCTATCTCCGTCCACGGCACTTGCGGTATTTGGGGCACTCTCGCTGTATGGGTCTTTGGCGACAAAGCTGCCTTCAGCTTGGGCTCTCAAATCATCGGTGTGGCTTCGGTCTATGCCTTTGCATTCGTCTTCTCCTTTGTGTTCTTCTTCATCATCAAGCTCATCATGGGTGTTCGCGTCAGCGAAGAGGAAGAGTCGGAAGGCCTCGATGTTGCCGAGCACGGTTCACCTGCTTACAACGAGTAATCCACTCAAGTCCTGTTAAGGACATCATTCACAACGGGCGGGCCGGAAACGGTCCGCCCGTTTTCGTTTGCAGGTCAGGCGCCAATCGGCTCCCCTGTGGGGGTGAGCCGGAAGACCTTTCGCATCATCCTGGTGGCGTTGCTCGTGATCACGGGCGCAATCGCCGCCTGGTCCTGGCTGCGGCCCTATGAGTGGGGGGCGGACAAATCGGCAGGCTGCCGCATCGTCGGCTGTCAGGTGAAAGAGGATCATTCCAATTACTGGATCAACCTGCACCTCAAGGTCGCCGAGGATGCCAGCATCGACCTGCAGACTCCGGTGCAACTGCTGACTGCAGACGGAACTTCCATCATGCCCGCAGACACCACTCTGGCTGGAGACAAGGAGAAGGCTGTCCGCGATATCTGGCTTAAATTCTGGGTCCACCAGAAGGACCTCAAGGGAGAGCTGAAGCTCCAGATCAATGGTGCGAAATTGAGCGTGCGACAGGGAAGCGGCGTGCCGAAACTGCGCTCCACGGGCTCGCGCTACTTCGTGACCGACAACTGGTAGTCTCTTCAAGCTCGCCCACCACAACGCCTTCTCGTCATGTCCTGGTTGTTGATCGACAATTCCAACACCCGCACCAAGCTCGCGCTGGGTGATGTGCAAGGGTTGGAGTCGCTGAGTTCGATTATTCCCACCGCCGAGCTCTGCGAGGCTACACTCGCCGAGGCCTTGGGAGACCTCGAGTTCACGGGCGTGGTGATTTGTTCGGTGGTGCCGGCCAAGCGGCAGATCCTGAGCGATTACTTTGGGGATCGTGTTCCCGTGCACTTTGTGGACCAGCACAGCCCCATCGGCATGATCATCGACTATCCCGATCCTGCTGCCATTGGCGCGGACCGACTCGCCAATGCGGCCGGGGTGCTGGAGCGCCATGGGGCACCCGTCATCGTGGTCGATTTCGGCACGGCCGTGACCTTTGACGTGATTTCCGACCAGCCCGCCTATTGCGGCGGCGCGATTGCTCCGGGCCTCGGCGCCATGAGTGCCTACCTGCCACAGAAGACGGCACTGCTTGAGGCCATCGAGCTGGTGGAGCCGACTTGTGCGATCGGCAAGTCCACCGAGCAGGCGATGCAGTCGGGAGCGGTCCACGGCTACCGTGGTCTGGTGCGCGAAATCATCGCCCAGATCCGCAAGGAGCTGACAGGAGAGCCCAAGGTGGTGGCCACCGGCGGGGATGCCCAGCTGATTGCCGACGGGGTCTGTGAAATTGATGAAGTCGACCGCGACCTGACCCTCGAGGGCCTGCGCTTGGTAGCCTCACGCGTCTTTGGGGCTTGATTTCGCGCCATTGCCGCACGAGGGGATGCACGTCCGAGGCATTCCCCCGACCCGATGAAACTTCACACCCTCAAGCAAGAACAGTTCCTGCCCATCCCCCTGGAGGAGGCTTGGGACTTCTTTTCCTCCCCCGAGAATCTCGATGCGATCACGCCCGACGATCTCGGCTTCAAAATCACCAGCCCCGAGCTCGAAACGATGTACGAGGGCCAGATCATCACCTACAAGGTCAAGCTGGCGCCGATGATCTGGGTCAATTGGGTGACCGAGATCAAGGCGCTTGAGGAGGAGGTGAGCTTCATTGATGAACAGCGCTTTGGTCCCTATGCCTTTTGGCACCACCGCCATCACTTCCAAGAAGTCGATGGTGGCGTCAAGATGACCGATCTCGTCAACTACGGCCTACCCTTTGGGCCCTTCGGGGCGATTGCGCATGGGCTCTTTGTGCGCCGCAAACTCAAGTGGATCTTTGGGGAGAGGCGGAGGATTTTGGGCGAGAGGTTTGGGGAGAGGTGAGTGGGTGAGCTATGGTCAAAGTAAAGCCGGAATCTCTAACGCTCTCTGGCTGTTCGTAAGGCCGACTTCCCCCAAGCGCCTCCCCTCAACGGATGGCCTCAATCAAGGGCTTTACAAACTTGCCGACTGCCTCAGCCGCGTTGTCCGGGTTTTGCTCCACCTGTTTGACGATGGCGGAACCGACGATGATGCCGTCGGCGGCATTCGCGACCATCTTGGCTTGCTCCGGCGTGGTGATGCCGAAGCCGACGCAGACGGGAGTGTCGGTGTGCTGTTTGATCTCGGCGACAAACTCGGGGATGGTGTCCGAGGGGGCGCCGTGGGCGCCGGTGACGCCGGTTCTTGAAAGCGCGTAGATGAAGCCGTCGGCCGTTTCGGCGAGCAGCTTGATGCGCTCCTTGGGGGTGGTCGGAGCGATCAGGCGGATGGGCTTGAGGCCAATGGACTGTGCGAGGTCGGCATTTTGCTCGGCCTCATCGGGTGGGAGGTCGAGCAGCAGGATGCCATCGGCTCCGGCCTCAGCGGCATCCTCGTGAAAGCGCTGGAAGCCGTAGTTGTAGATGGGATTGAGATAGGTGAAGAGCACGATGGGTGTGTCGTGGCTCTTGCGGAATTCGCGGATGAGCTCGATGACCTTGGCGGTGTTCATGCCGGCCTTGAGCGCGCGGTCGGCGGCCATCTGGTTGACGATGCCGTCGGCCAGCGGGTCGGAGAAGGGGAGGCCGAGCTCGATGATGTCGGCACCCGTGTCGGCCAGGGTCTTCATGACCTCGAGTGACTTGTCGAAGTCGGGATCGCCGGCGGCGATGTAGGCGACAAAGGCCTTCTGCTGGTCGGCCTTGAGGCGTTCAAAGGTTTGGCTGAGACGGTCGGACATGGGTGGGTGGAAAGATTGGGGGGCTCACTCCTTGCCGGCGAGCTCTTCGCAGGCCTTGATGTCGAGTTTGCCGGAGGCCAGCACCGGGATCTCGTCGACCGGGAGGATGATTTTGGGGCACCACAGGGAGGGCAGGCCCTGGTCGAGCAGCTTGTAGCGAAGGTCGATGGCCTCCTGTTCGGGAGTGTCGCTCTTGAGGGTGGAAAGCAGCACGATGGCTTCGCCCTTCTGCTCGTCGGGAATGCCGACGATGGCAATCCGGCGCTCGGTCTCGGTGTCGAGCCCCATCGCCTTGTTGATGGCGGCTTCGACGGTTTCGTGGGGCACCATTTCGCCGCCGATCTTGGAGAAGCGCGAGATGCGACCCTCGATATAGAGGAAGCCGTTGCTGTCGACACGGCCGACATCCCCGGTGTGGAACCAGCCGTCGATGATAACCTCTTGGGTCTTCTTGGGATTGTTGAGGTAGCCGCGAAAGACGTTGGAGCCCTTGAGCCAGATGATGCCCTGCTGGTCGATGGGCAGGTCCTTCTCGGTGCTCGGGTCGGTGATGCGCAGCGCCTGGCCGGGCAGCAGTTGGCCGACGGAACCGGCGCGGGAGGAGGGGATGACCACGGCGTTCTTTTCGGGTTGCGGGTCGGGCAGGTTGACGTTGGTGGCCGGTGAGGTCTCGGTCAGGCCGTAGCCCTCCTGCGGGCAGATGCCAAATTTCTCGGTGAATGCCTCGCGCAGCGATTGCGGCAGTTTCTCGGCTCCGGTGACCACCAGCTTGAGCGAGGCGAGCTGGATGGGGTCGACGCGGCGCATGTAGCCACGCAGGAAGGTGGGCGTGGAGAGCAGCAGGTCGATGCCGTGCAGCTCAATGAGTTCGGCGAGGCGCTTGGTTTCGAGCGGGCTTGGATAGGTGACGAGATTCACGCCCTCGATCACGGGATACCAGAGGGTGACCGTACAGCCGAAGGAATGGAAAAGGGGCAGGCAGCCTAGGACCGAGGAGTCTTCGGGAAGGTGCAGGCGGGTGCCGAACTGGGTGACGTTGGCCAGCAGGTTGCGGTGGCTGAGCACCACACCCTTGGGTTCGCCCGAGGAGCCGGAGGTGAAGAGCAGGGCGGCTTCATCGTTGCCCTTGCGCTTGTTGAGGCCGAGCAGCGAGCCGAGCAGGCCGGTGGGGATGAGTTTGGTAAGGATGGTCCAGGTGACGATGCTGCGCTTGAGCTTTGGCAGGACCCGCTCGATGAGAATGAGGTCGCGGGTGGGCGGCCAGGGGAAGCTGGATACCTTGCGCACGAAGGGATCGGCGGTGATGAAACAATCGACACCGGACTGGTGGATGCAGGAGCGGATGGCATCGGGTCCGGCGGTGAAGTTGAGGTTGACCGGGGTCTTGCCGGCAAACATCACCGCGAGGTTGGCGATCAGCCCGCCCTTGCCGGGAGGCAGCACGATGGCTACCCGCGCTTCGTCGGTTTCCTTGCGGATGAACCTGGAGAGGGCGATGGCCGCAGCCATGACCTTGTCGTAGGTCAGCTCACTATCGTCCGCGCCGTCGATGACCCGGCATTTGCCGTGGGCCTTGAGACCGGCGAGCAGACTCATCGGCAGCGACTGGTCGAAGAACTGGCGCGAGCTGTAGGCCTCTTCGTGGGCCTGGAGGGCCGCTTGCTGCCAGGCCGCAACACTGATTTGATCGGCGGGGATGGGCTGGCCGATGCTGATGACGAAGGCGGGAAGGGACGGGCCCTTCTCAATGGAGACGCTGGAGGTGCGCGGGCAGTCGATGGCGAGCGGCAGCACCGGCAGCTTGAGGCCGCAGAGGGCTTCGAGTTCCGAAGCGGGGGTGTGGTTGAAGCAGGCATTGCGCACCGCGCAGCGCCCGGGGACATGGATGATGACCCCGCCATCCTCCAGATGGGGCTGCAACTGCCGCCCGACTTCGGCCATGGCCCCGTCCGTGGCCGAGAACATCGCGCCCGAGTCCGACTGCTCCAGGTAGTGGCGCATCATGGAGTCGTGCTGGGCGTTCTCTTCCACCAGCCAGGTAATCGAGCGTCCCGCGAATTGCTTCTCGAGCACCAGCAGTTGCTCGAAGTCGAGGCGTCCGGGAATCACCAGGACACCGTGTTCGGGAATGCGATCGGCGTGGAGAATCTGGTGGGATGCGGTGGACATGGAAGCTGGCAAATCCAAGCTCATACCATGCCTGCAATGCACGGATAAACTGGCGCGGAGCCGATTTTTTCAGTCCGGCAGTCCGTCCTCGCCACGCAGGTGCTCGATGGCCTCCTGGAGATCCGCCATGGTGATGGATTCATGAACGCTCGCCTGGCCGAGTCCGTCGAGCAGGAC
>JAWVYP010000122.1:0-8469 GCA_033722655.1 Akkermansiaceae bacterium
AGCTCTGCGAACTCTGCGTCCTCTGTGTCTCTGCGGTAAAATTAAGCCTGCTGCTCACCCGTTCGCCCCGGCTCTCCCTTTCGTGAAATTTCGTGCCTTTCGCGGTCAAAAAGTGAGGTTCACCTTCGCTCACTCGCTCCAAACAACTCCGAAACCCTTCGGATCTCCAAACACCTCCCACTCTCCGCATCCACGTCCACAATCACGCCGCACAGCCTCACAGGCCCTTCGGCAACCGGAAAGCGGGTGGGCATGTTGGATTTGAAGCGCCAGACGACGGACTCGATGTTGCGGCCGAGCACGGAGTCCTCGGGGCCGCACATGCCGGCGTCGGTGAGGTAGCCGGTGCCTTCGGGTAAAATTCGCTCGTCGGCGGTCTGGACGTGGGTGTGGGTGCCGACGACGGCCGAAACCTTGCCGTCCATGGCCCAACCCATGGCGATCTTCTCGCTGGTGGTCTCGGCGTGGAAATCCATGAAGATGGGGCCGACCCCCTCCGCCCTCAGGCGCTCGGCCTCGGCCGCGGCGATGGTGAAGGGGTTGTCCAGAGGCGGCTGCATGAAGGTGCGGCCCTGGGCCTGCATCACGGCCACCTTGCCCTTGTCGGTTTCGAGCACCACGCTGCCCTGGCCGGGCGTTTCGGCGGGGTAGTTGAGCGGGCGCAAGAGGCGCGGCTCGGTGGGGAGGTGGTCGATGATCTCCTTCTGGTCCCAGACGTGGTCGCCGGTGGTGATCACCGCAGCTCCCGCACGCAGCAGGTCGATGGCGATCTTGGGGGTGATGCCGCGGCCGCCGGCGGCGTTTTCGCCGTTGACGATGGTGAAGTCGATGCCCTCGCGCTCTTTGAGGGCGGGAAGTTGCTCGATGACCGTACTGCGGCCAGGCGAGCCGACCACATCGCCAAGAAAAAGGATGCGCAGGGTTTGGATTGGGGGCATGCTGAAAGAGAGACTGGAATTCGCCAGTTACCTTTCCTCGTTGGACCGCATCCGACAATTCCTATTTGCCGCATCCACTCCGCCCATGGCCAAACCCGACAAATCAAGGCTCATCCGAGTGATCACATTGCTGATCATCGCTGGCCTGGTCTACTGGCTGGGAATGCCGGAGATCGAGGATCCAAAGCCCGAGGAGGAAGTTCGGATTCCGGAGGGTGGAACCGAGCTCTCGATTCTCGCCGATCCGCCCAACTGGACCCGCCTGGAAGCCTTTCAGCGCAGCATCACCCGCTCGGACTTCGAGCAGCTGCTGACAAGCATCTACACCGCTGGCGATGGCTGGAAGGAGTGGATTTCCATCGACGAGGAGGCGGCCACCCTCATCACCCACGAGGAGATCTACCGCCTGGAGTTTGCTCCCAGCAACAAGCCGCTGCCGGAGGCGCGCTACTGGCGCTATGCCCACGAAATGGGCCCGGCTCCGGTGGGTCGCCCCTTGGAGGGCGTGCACGTGGCGCTCGATCCGGGTCACCTCGGTGGGCAATGGGCCAAGATGGAGGCGCGCTGGCTGGTGATCGGCCAAAATCCTCCCATTTGCGAGGGCGACATGACCCTGAGGGTGGCCGAATTGATGCGCGAGCGCTTGGAGGCCTTGGGCGCCACCGTCAGTCTGGTGCGCGAAAATTCCACCCCGCAGACGGCCCTGCGCCCCGATGACCTGATGGGCAAGGCGCTCGAGGAGGAAGCGGACGAAGAGCGGGCCCGCAAGCTGGCGCAAAAGTGGTTCTACCGCACCGCCGAGATCCGGGCGCGGTCCCTGATCGTCAACCAGGGAATCAAACCCGACATCGTGCTCGCCCTGCACTTCAATGCCGAGGCCTGGGGCGACCCCGCCAATCCGCGACTGCTGGATCACAGCCACATCCATATGCTGGTGCACGGTGGCTACGGCGACGACGAGCTGGCGCTTGAGGACCAGCGCCACGCCATGCTGCTCAAGCTGCTGGGCCGTGGCCACGCCGAGGAGAAGTCCGTCGCCAAGGCCATGATGGAGGTGTTCCGGGAAGTCAGCCCGCATCCGGCTTTCCAGTATTCGGCGACCAATCCCTACGTCTGCGAGGTGCCCGAGGCCGAAGGGGTGTGGGCGCGCAACCTGCTCGCCAACCGCCTCTACGACTGCCCGGTGGTCTATCTCGAGCCCTACCTGATGAACTCCCGACTCGACTACCCGCGCATGCTGGCGGGGGACTACGTGGGGGTCAGGGAGGTCGACGGCAAGCCGCAGATCTCGATTTTCCGCGAGTACGCGGAGGCGGCGGTGGCGGGATTGGTTCGGCACTATTCGAAATCCCGTTGACCTTGGGCCACGGGCAGGGAAGTCTCCCCGCTCAGCAGCCCCGAACCATCCACCATGTTCATCGACCACATCCGAATTTTTGCACGCGCCGGCGATGGCGGCGATGGCGTGGTCTCGTGGCGTCGTGAGAAATACGTGCCCAAGGGCGGTCCGGACGGGGGAGATGGCGGTGCTGGTGGTGATGTCGTGTTGGTGGTTGACCCTTCCACCGACACCCTGCGCCAATACCACTACGACCCCAAGCTGGTCGCCTCGGATGGTAAGAATGGCGCCGGCCAGCGCAAGACGGGCAAGAGTGGCAAGACCACCATCGGCAAGGTGCCGCCCGGAACCGTCGTCTACCGGGCCGTGAACGCCGAGACCATCCAGGACGCTGTCGAGATGGAGCGCAGCGAGGCGGGCATTGATCTCGAGCCCATCGCCGATCTCACCGAATACGGCGACAAGTTTGTGCTCTGCAAGGGCGGAGAGCCGGGCCAGGGCAACTGGCATTTCAAGAGTGCCACCAACCGCGCGCCCGAGGAGCACACTCTGGGCACGCCCGGCGAAACCGGTGTGTTCTACCTCGAGCTGCGCCGCATCGCGGATGCCGGTCTGGTCGGCTTTCCCAACGCTGGCAAGTCCACACTCATCAGCAAGCTCAGTGCGGCCAAGCCCAAGGTTGCCAATTATCCTTTCACCACGCTCCAGCCCGTGGTGGGAGTCGTCGAGTTTCCAGGCCATCGCCGTTGCACCATTGCCGACATCCCCGGCTTGATTGAGGGCGCTCACGCCAACAAGGGCCTGGGCCACGAATTCCTGCGCCACATCACCCGCTGCCATCTGCTGCTCTTCGTTCTCGATATGGCGGGCAGCGAGGGCCGCGATCCCATCTCCGACCTGCAGATCCTGCGCAAGGAGATCAAGGAATACGACGAGGAACTCGCCAAGTTCCCGTGGAAGGTCGTGGCCAACAAGATGGATCTTGAAGGGGCTGCCGAAAACCTCATCGCCTTCAAGCAGCGCTTTCCCAAGGTGGACGTGATCCCGATTTCAGCGGAGTTGGAAGAGGGCTTGGAGGACCTCAAGTCTGTGCTGGATAGCGAGGTCGGGAAGCACAAGAATAGCTGAGGATCCAAATCCAGATTCGCGCCCGGAATGAATTCATGTAGCTTATGGGCATGGATTTCATCTGGTTCATTCTCATCGGGGCGCTGGCCGGTTGGCTGGCGGGAAAGATCACCAAGGGCAAAGGCTTTGGCATTCTGGGCAACATCCTGCTCGGCGTGGTTGGTGCGGTGCTGGGAGGTTTTCTCTTCAGCTTGCTTGGGCTTTCGTCCCACGGCTTCATCGGATCCCTGGTGACTGCACTGGCGGGTGCTCTGGTGCTGCTGTGGATTCTGGGAAAGCTCAAGAAGTGAGGCTGTAGGGGCGGTCATGGACCGCCCCTACAGAGCTTGTCTTCCGGGGCGAGCTGAAGCTCGCGGTCCGTCGCTGCGAAGCCTTCAAGAACTCTTGGCGTCCTTGGCGGTGGAAAATCATTCGAGGAATTTCCCGGGATTCAAAATCCCCTTGGGATCCAAGGCCTTTTTGATGTCCTCGTGGAGTTCATATCCCACTTCACCCAGGGCTTGCCCGAGCCAACGCTTCTTGGCGAGGCCGACCCCGTGCTCGCCGGTGATGGCACCCCCTTGATCCAGCACCCAGGTAAAGAGCAGGTCCAAGGCGTGGTCGGCCTTCTCGCGCACGACGGGATCGCTGTAATCGCCCACCATCAGGTTGGTGTGGATGTTGCCGTCTCCGGCGTGGCCAAAGCAGGCGACGTCAATTCCGGTCTCGGCTTGCAGCTCGCTGGCGAACTCGACCAACTCCACCAGTTTGGAGCGGGGGACCACGATGTCCTCGTTGAGCTTGGTCAGGCCGGTGTCACGCAGGGCGTAGGAGAACTCGCGGCGCAGCTGCCAGAGCTCCTCACAGGCTTCCTCGCTGAGCGCCTTGTCGATGTGGGTGGCGCCGAGTTTCTGCAGCAAGAGCTCGAGTTCCACCAGCTCCGACTGAACCGCAGCGGGGCGGCCGTCGATTTCCACGATGAGGTGCGCCTTGCCGGGCGGAAAGGTGTCCTCGCCGAGGCGCTTGCGGGCGGCTGCGAGAGTGAAGGTGTCGGTGATTTCCAAGGCCGACGGTAGGTGGCCGGCGTCGAGGATGGCCTGCACGGCCCCAGCGGCAGTGGTGAACTCGGGGAAGATGGCGGCCAGCATGGAGCGGCTGGCGGGCTTGGGGATGAGGCGAAGGGTGGCTTCGGTGACCACCCCGAGCATGCCTTCGGAACCGGTGAAGAGCCCACAGAGGTCGAAGCCGGTCTTGTTCTTGTGCAGGCGCCCGCCGGTGCGCAGCACCTTGCCGTCGTGGAGCACGACTTCCAGGCCGAGCACGTAGTGGCGGGTGACGCCATACTTGAGGCAGCGCGGACCGCCGGCGTTGGTGGCAATGTTGCCGCCAATCGAACATTCCTTGAGCGAGGCCGGGTCGGGCGGGTAGTCCCAGCCGACCTCGTGGGCGGCCTCCTGCAGGCTGCGGGTGATGACTCCGGGCTGGACCACAGCCACCCCATCCTCGGGATGGACGCCTAGAATCCGGTTCATGCGCATCACCGAGAGCGCGATGCCGCCGAGCACCGGCACGCAGCCGCCGACGTAGCCGACTCCCGCACCCCGCGTGGTCACCGGAATGTCGCGCTCGTGGGCAAAGGCCATGAGCTTGGCCACGTCTGCGGTGGACCCGGCAAAGACCACCGCATCCGGCGGGTGGCTGGCCGACCACTTGTCGCCGGAATGGTTCTCCACAACGTCGCTGCTCGCCTGGACCTTGTCGGCGCCGAGCAGGTCGGTGAGTTCGTCGAGCCAATCGGGGGAAGAAGAGGACATGCCCCAGTCTTTCGCCGGGAGGCCCGACCTTCAAGCTCCCACTTCCTATCCTCGAGGGTATCAGCCCTTCGCTTCATCTCCATTGCCATGCCTTGCGCCCTGATGTAGACGAGAGGACATGAAAGCACTGATCCTGATGTTCACCGCAGCGCTCGCTGTTAGTAGCGCCACCTTTGCCCAAGATGGCTTTGTCTCCCTGATGGATGGGAATGACCTCGATCAATGGGAAAACCCTTACAAGCACGGGGAAGCCAAGGTCGTCGACGGCGAGATTCACCTCACCGCCAACAAGAAGTTCTTTCTCTGCACCAAGGAAAAGTTTTCGGATTTCATCTTCGAGGTGGAGCTGCACCTGCCCGAGGGCAAGGCCAACTCCGGAGTGATGTTTCGCTGCCACAAGAAGCCCAACAGGGTCTGGGGTTACCAGGCCGAGGCCGATGGCTCGGATCGAAAGTGGTCCGGTGGCCTCTATGATGAAGGTCGCCGCAAGTGGCTGCACCCCAAGAAGCCCAACAACTCCGAATCCGGTCTGGCCTTCAAGAAGGGCCCCGGCCAAGCCTTCAAGCGCAACGACTGGAACCTCTACCGCATCGAATGCCGCGGGGACAAAATCAAGATCTTCGTCAACGGCACGCTCTGCACCGAGTACACCGACGACATGGATTCGGAAGGCTACATCGGCCTCCAGCACCACGGCGAAAAGGGCCAGACCTACCGCTTCCGCAACCCGCGCATCAAGGAGCTGGATTGAGCGGCGCTTTTCCCTGCATTCTCAAGCATGCCGCTTGGCACGCTTCTTGCCTTCCTCCGGGTAACAGAAGACAACACTTTCTATTGAATGAATCGCGCAATTGGCGGTGTTACGCCTGATGGACACGTGATTACCCGCATCCCAATCGAACGCAACAAGATCATGAAACGAATCCTACTCCTCATCGCTGCATGCCTGCCCTGCATGGTCACGGCTGAAGACGAGACCGAGCCCACGGTCGCCGTGTACGACATCCAGGGCTTTATCTCCGAGTCGGGCAACATTCCGTCTTCACCTTTCTCCATCGACTTCGACACCGAGCTGCCGATGACCTTCCACGACCTCATCACCGGGCTGGAACAGGCCGTGAGTGACGAGCAGGTCGAGGCGATCGTGATCGAGATCGATGACGCAGGCCTCGGCTTTGCGCAGATCATCGAAATCCGGGACCAGCTGCTGGCCGCGCAGGAGGCAGGCAAGGATGTGTGGTTCTACAGCGACTACTACGACAATGCCTCGGCCATCGTGGGCTCGGCCGCCAATCACTTCGCGCTGATGCCCGAGGCGATTGTCGACTTTGCGGGAATCCACTACGAAGCCATGTATTTCAAGGGCCTTCTCGACAAGGCGGGCCTGCAGGCGGATGTGGTTCACATCGGCGACTTCAAGAGCTTCGGCGAGGAGTTCTACCGCACGGGGCCCAGCGAGTTCTCCAAGAAACAGACCGAGGAACTCATCGATGGGCTCTTCAGCGAAATCGTCCAGTTGGTTGCGGATGGGCGCAAGGTAGAGGCGGAGAAGGTGAAGGGACTCATCGATAGGGGCGATTTTACCGCCGAGCAGGCCAAGCAAGCCGGTCTGGTGGACGAACTGCAGTACCGCACCGAGTTCAACCGCACGCTGCGCGAAACGTATGCCGATGCGAACTTCGAACACGACTACGGCATTCCGGGTTCCCCGATCGATGAGATCGAGGGCATCTTCGACCTCTTCAAGCTCATGTTCAGCGATGGCGGGGATGGCAAGCAGCAGGATGGTTATGTCGCGGTGGTGGTCCTGGAAGGGGCAATCACCGAACTGTCCATTGCCCCCGTGCGCCGGGCCATCCTTGAGAAGCTGAAGGATGAGAATGCCAAAGGTCTGGTCTTGAGGGTGGATTCACCAGGTGGTTGCGCCATGGCCTCGGAGATCCTCTGGGAAGCCACCAGGCAATGGACCGATTCCGGCCGCCCTCTGGCCGTATCCATGGGAGATGTGGCGGCCAGCGGTGGCTACTATGTGTCTGCGGGGGCCGATCGGATCTTTGCCCAGCCGGGCACCCTCACCGGATCCATTGGGGTGGTCGGGATGAAATTCGTGGTGGGAGAGGGCCTTGAGAAGCTCGGCATCACCACCCATTCCACGCAACGCGGCAAGAACGCCGACGCCTATTCCATGGTCTCTCCCTTCACGCCCGAACAGACCGAGATGCTGCGCGATTCCATGCGTGAGGTTTACGCGACCTTCAAGCAGCGGGTCGAGGAGGGGCGTGGCGAGCGACTGGAGGCCAAACTCGAAACCATGGCCGGTGGACGGGTCTTCACCGGTCGCCGGGCGCTGGAGCTGGGTCTGGTCGACGAGATGGGCGGGCTGCGCGACGCCGTGGCCTGGGTCATCCAGAAGGCCGAGCTGGATGAGGCGGAGTCCATCCTGACCCCACGCCCGAAGAGCTTTTTCGAAGGTCTCTTTTACGAACCCGAATATGACGAGGATGACGAGTTGGTGAAAATGGGCCAAGGCGCATCCGGCGTGGACGCGATGCTCACCGCCGCCATGCAGGAAGCCGGCCTCCAGGTCCTGCCTCCCGCCATGCGCGCCAAGGTGCGCCGCGCCTATGGATGCATGCAGGCCATCGGCGAAAGCCGGGTGCAGCTCATCGGCCCGGATCTGCGGCTTGATTGGTAAGCGGCGCAGCCGCTTGTTCCTGGTTCTCAGTTCTTAGTTTGGGCCTTCTGCACGTCCTCGGGTCCTCCGACTTTTCCTCCGAAGCCTTGGCGAAGGAGGAAGCTCGCCCCGGATGCCGAGCAATCATTGTAGCTCCTTGCCGCAATGCCTGCGACTACAGCTACGGCCTCGACAAGAAGATCACTAGCCCGGATATTTCATGATTCTCGTGGGCGAGGCGCAGGAATTCCCGTTTTTGCCAAGGCCGACGCTGAAAACGCAGACAGGGCTGAGTTGACACTCTGTCCAACTGCGTTTTCAAGGAGAACGCAGGCAAAACCGGGAAGGACAAGCCGCAGACCGAGGTTTCATGAAATTTCCGGGCTAGGTCACTACGTTTACCTACCACGTCACTAGATCTAGAGACTTGTCACGAATACCAGTGACCTAGTGACATTGGTCAATAATACTGTTATGCTTAGATAGATGAAATTAACGGGCATTAGGCTGAATTTAAGATCTAAGGATGTGGAAGCCGACCACCACTTCTACACGCATGCCCTTGGATTCGATGCTTGTTCAGCATTTAATAGAGGA
>JAWVYP010000123.1:0-8270 GCA_033722655.1 Akkermansiaceae bacterium
GCTCCCTCAACAGTGCGGTCAACAACTACAATAAGACGGTCGGCTCGCTCGAGAGCCGGGTGCTGCCCAGCGCGCGCCGCTTCGAAGAGCTCAAGGCGACTCAGGAGTCCAAGACCATCGAGACCGTCGAACCCATCGACTCCAATGCCCGCAGCCTTCAGAGCAACGCTCCCGCAACAGCGGATGAGCCATCCATCGAACCCACCGAGGACTTCGGCTTTGTGCCGGGTCCGGAAGACAAGGATTGAGCCATGGCAGCCTCCCCCGCCCTCACCGGCCTAAATGCCGACCAGTTGCTCGACTGGTTCGAGCAGCATGGTGAGCCCTCCTTCCGTGCCAGTCAGGTACTCGACTGGGTGTGGAAAAAGAAGGTCGACTCCATCGAGGCGATGAGCAACCTGCCCGCCGTCCTGCGCGAGAAGCTCGCGACGGACTTCCGCCTCACCCCGCTAGAGCACAGCCAGACCCAGGGCTCGGAGGACACCACCCGCAAGTTCCTCTTTCGCCTGCACGACGGCCGTTACGTCGAGAGCGTGTTGATTCCCGCCAACCCGGCCCTTTACGGCAGCGGCTCGGACCGCCGAACGCTTTGTGTGTCCTCGCAGGTGGGCTGCGCTTATGGCTGCAAGTTCTGCGCCTCGGGCCTGGCCGGTTTCAGCCGCAACCTCGACGCCGGGGAAATCGCCGGCCAGGTGCTCGCCGCCGAACAACTCTCCGGTGAGCGAGTTGACAACCTCGTCTTCATGGGGATGGGCGAGCCGATGGCCAACTTCAAGGAACTGATGGCCGCCATCGAGCTGATCACCGGCCCCGATACCCTCCATCTCGGCGCGCGTCACCTCACCATCTCGACCTCCGGTCTGGTTCCCCAAATCCGCCAGCTCGCCGACCACCCCCAGCAGATTCGCCTCGCCATCTCGCTGCACGGTGCCACCGACGAGGTCCGCGAACAGATCATGCCCATCAACCGCAAGTGGCCGGTGGCCGAGCTATTCTCCGCTCTCGACTATTGGAACTCGCGCAAGAAGCAGAAGCTCACCCTGGAATACATTCTGATTGAGGGCATCAACGACGCGCTTGAGCAGGCCGAGATCCTCTCACGCCACGCCCGCCGCCTGCAGGCCAAGGTCAACCTCATCCCTTACAACACCGTCGAGGGCCTCGACTGGAAGCGCCCCAGCGAGGACCACTGTCACGCCTTTCGCCGCATCCTGCGCGATGCCGGGGTTTCCGCCACCCTGCGCCTAGAAAAGGGCCACGACATCGATGCCGCCTGCGGTCAGTTGCGCCTGAAGCAGGAGACCGAGGAGGGAAAGATCGCTCCCTAGCCCGGATATTTCATGATTCTCGTGGGCGAGGCGCAGGAATTCTCGATCTTGCCAAGGCCGACGCTGAATCATGGGAGCAAGCGAATCGAGCAAAACAGCCGATCCGCCTGGTTTTCGAAGGCATGATCAATCCAAACCAAAGCGATCGAGCAGCTCGAGCTTCGGCGTTTTCACCAGATTGAGTTCGAGGGTTTTCTTGATGCGCTTGCGCAGGGCAGCATCGAGGGTCTTCTGCAGATCGGCGACAATTTCCTTGGGCGCGGCAAAGTAAATATCGGAGTCGCCCTTGGCGGCTTCCTGAATCACATCTGCCACGGAACCCATCTGCTGGGCTTCGGCCTCGTCCTCCTCATTGTGGTTCTCACCCACCGATTGACTGCCCTTGCCATAGGCGAAGCGGCCGGCCTTGTCAGTATAACGCTCCGACACCTTGCTGTGCTGGTTCTGCAGGTCGACGTCGAGCACATCCTCGAAGGCGGGCGAGGTCCGCGGGTCGTCATCGTCACAGGTGATGCGGTAGGCTTTCACGCGTCCAAGGTCGGCAAGAATGATCAGTGAGTTCATGGTTTCTCAGCTTAAACCGATACTGGACCAATTCAAGGGATCTCGGGACAAATCCAGGGTCACTCGAACAATTCCAGCTGCGGATCTTCGATCGGGTCCGCAAAACGGGCCCCAATGCCGAACAGGCGCACTGCCTTGCCGTGGCCCCGTTTCCAGGCCTCGTTCAGGAGTTCCCGGTAGATGGCCTCATCGAGGTCGGGATTGCCCCGTTCCGCAGTGGTTCGCTTGAAATCCTCGAACTTGAGCTTCACCACCAGCGACTTGATCTGCCGCTCGGCGTGCTTGCGGCGAATGTCGTCGGCCAGACTGCCGAGCATCTCGCGCAAGGTGGGCACCAGCGCATCGGGCTTGGTGACATTTTCGCGGAAGGTCGTCTCGCTGCTGATGGACTTGCGGATGCGATCGCGCCGCACCGGCCGGTCGTCCTCTCCCCGGCAGAGATGCCACAGTTCAATACCCCATTTGCCGAAGCGGCGGGCGAGTTCGACCTTCTCGATGTGCTGCAGGTCACCGCAGGTCTCGACCCCCAGCGATTGGAGCTTCCCGTGCATCTTGCGGCCCACGCCCCAGAGCTCAGTGACCGGCAGTTTTTCCATGAAGGCCGCGATCTCCTCCTCCATCACGACCGTCTGGGCATTGGGCTTGTTCCAGCCCGAGGCGATCTTGGCCACCAGTTTATTGCAGGAAACCCCGGCAGAAGCAGTCAGGCCGGTCTCCTCCTCGATCTGGGCGCGGATTTCTCCTGCCACCGCAGCCGCGCTGGAGCGAAGGTGGGAGACGTCGAGATAGGCTTCGTCCAGGGAGATCGGCTCGATCAACTCGGTGAAGCGCCCGAAGATGCCGTGAATGCGCGCACTTTCCTCGCGATACACATCCGAGCGCACCGGCACCACCACCAGATGCGGGCAGAGCTCCAGCGCCTTGAACAGCGGCATCGCCGAGCGGCAGCCATACTTGCGGGCCTCGTAGTTGGCCGTGGTCAGCACACTGCGCCGACTCGATCCGGCCACCGCCAGTGGCTTGCCACGCAACTCCGGCTGATCGCGCTCCTCCACGGCCGCATAAAAGCAGTCCATGTCGATGTGGATGATCTTGCGCTGTTCGCTCACGGTTGGGCAAATGACGGGGATTGAGACCAGTTGCAAACCCATTGACAGCAACGGCTCTCCGTGCGGTCCGTAGTTCCGAGGGCAGCTGAGTCTGTTCGTCTTATCATCATTGATTTGCGCATCGATAAGCACGGACCGTCCGGAGAAGGGTTCCTACCTTTGTTCAATGGGCAGCGCCTCACAAACTTCGCGCCAGCCGGGGAAGTTCCACTTGTTGGGGAAGCCCGCGCATTGGGCCGGCTTGACCCCGTGGATGCGGCAATCCTGGCCGTCGAGCATGATGCATTCATGGTTCTCCTTCTCGATCAGCGACAGGCCCTGGCGGTTGGTGCGCAGGCGTGTGTAGCGGGCAATGAACTCCAGCAGTTGTATGCCGAGGTGATCGGCGATGGGCTGGAGTTCATCTTCCTCCAGGCGGACATCCCCCGGCCATTTGCAACAGGCCGTGCAGCGCTGACAGGCGTAATGGACCGACGGATCGAGCACCACCTGGCGGTTTCCAGGACTGCCGTAGGCTTCACTCATCACAGGTTGGATACCAACTCGCCGTTCTGGGCAGGAATGGGCTTGTACTGGCGATGGTAATCCCTCACCCGGCTCTGGAACCAACGCCACTTGCGGCCTGGCTTGCCATCGTCCAGCAGGAAGTGGGGACAGTTCTTGTGGGCCGGGTTTTTGCCGCGGCGCGGCCAGTGGTAGTGCGGCACCACATTGCGCAGCGGAATGTTGTGCTCATGCATCAGGGCCGCGCAGAGCTTGGCGGTGCGCTCGATGGTAGCCCTGCGGCTGTTGCCCCGGTTCTCACACATCTCCACCCCGATCGAGTAGCGGTTGCCGGGTCCGTCAAAGTCGGCGTGTTCTCCCTGCTCGTAGGTTGGCATGTGCTGCACCACCCGGTCTTCGTCGATGGAGTAGTGCCAGATCAGGTAGCCAATGCGGTTGCCACCGCGGCGGCGGGGCGAGCGCAGGGCTCCGCGCTTGAGCGCCAGGGCATGTTGCTTGGCATCGGCCTTGCTGCTGTAGTTCTGGGTGCTGTGGACAGTGATGTAGCGCGGCGTCATGGGCCGCACCACCCGGCGTCCGTGGCTGCCACGGGGCACCATGTCCTTGACCAGATTGATCTCGCGCCACAATTGGTCCAGGTTGGTGGTGCGCGAAACCACCGGGTAATTGGAGGCCACCGGTGTGTAGGCGCTGTGGCCACGATAGGTGTAACCCCGTTCCAGGGGCGCGCACTGACAAGCCAGAATGGCGACGCCAATGCAGGATATCCAGCGAAGGGGCAAGTTCACAAGGGCCACCCTAGCACAGCTTGGGGGCCAATGCGAAATGGATATTCCAAGAATCCCCGTCCCTTGCCTATTCTTGGACTTTTCAATCCGCCAGCCGGATCCTAGATTCAGCCGATGCCAAAGCACATCCCCTTTCTCCTGACCGGCTGGATCGCGAGTTCGCTGTTGCTGCACGCCCAGCCCGCCATCGACGGCGCTGACCCAGAGACCGTCGACCCCAAGGACGATGGTGTGCGGGTCTCGGTATTGGGTTACCACGATTTCACCACCGACGAGCCGGAAACCGAGATGCGCATCCGCGCCGACAAGTTCCGCCGCCAGATGCAACTCATCCGTCAACTGGGCATCACCGTCATCTCGCTGGAAGACTTCCATGCCTGGAAGCAGGGCAAGAAGGCCATTCCGGAGAAATCCATCCTCATCACCGTGGACGACGGCTGGAAATCCTTCCACGAGATCGCCCACCCCATCCTCAAGGAATTCGACTACCCCTACACCCTCTTCCTCTACAAGGATTACGTCGATGGCGGAGGCCGGGCGCTGACCACCCCCATGATTCGCGAGATGGTCAAGGAGGGCGCCACCATTGGCAGCCACTCCGTCAGCCACCCCTATCCGGTGGCCTTCAAGCAGCAGGAGCGCAAGGGCGAGGAAGCCTACCTCAAATTCCTGCGCACCGAAATGGGCGAGTCGAAACGCTTTCTCGAGCGGCGATTCCGCACCCCCATCACCACCTACTCCTACCCCGGGGGCTATGTCACCGAGGAGATGCTGCCGCTGGTCAGCGAACTCGGCTACGACTACGCCTTCACGACCCAGCCCGGTAAGGTCAAGCGCAGCGACGACAACAATGCCCTCCCCCGCTTCATGATCCTGGGCAACTACGACCGCGTCTTCGATTTTGCCGTCGACTACAGCGAGGGCGGCTCCCCGCTCACCCACAGTAGCCTGCTGGAAAAGCCCGACTTTCCGGTCACTCCGACTGCCGGCATGGTCATCCCCGACCGCTTGCCAACCATTTCCGTGGATCTGAGCGCAGTCGAGAATCTCGATCCGGATTCCCTTGAAATGCGCGTCTCGGGCTTTACCAAGGTGCCCGCCAGCTTCGACCCGGAAACCGGGCTCTTCTCCTGGCAGGTCAATCGCCCCTTGCGTGCGCCGAGCTGCGAGATCAACGTGACTTGGCGCGACCTCGCGGGCGAGCCCCAGGAAAAGCCCCTGCGCTGGGGCTTCCAGATCGACCGCGAAGCTGCTTATCTCGACCTCAGGGAAGAGACCCAGCCCACCCCACAGGAACCCTGACCCTTCATCACTCCCATGTTCACCCAACTCGGCGACAAACTCGACAAGACCTTCCGCAACCTGCGGGGCGTCGGACGGATCTCGGACTCCAATATCTCGGAGGCCCTGCGCGAAATCCGGCTCGCCCTGCTCGAGGCCGACGTCGAATTCAGCATCGCCAAGGCATTCATCTCCCGGGTCAAGGAGAAGTCCATGGGCGAGGACGTGATGAAGTCCATCAAGCCCGGTGAGCAGATCGTCAAGATCTTCAACGACGAACTCACCGCCCTGCTCGGTGGCGACCAGTCCCCTCTCGACCTCAATCCGCCGGCCCGCATCCTGATGTGCGGCCTCAACGGTGCCGGTAAAACCACGACTTCGGCCAAACTTGCCCGCCGCCTCAAGAAGGACGGCCGCAAGCCCGCGCTGATCGCCTGCGACCTCTACCGCCCCGCTGCCATCGACCAACTGGCCAAACTTGCCGAGCAGGCGGAAGTTCCCTGCTACACCCCCGATGCCAGCGAGACCGACGTCACCAAGGTCGCCAAGGACGCCATCGCCTGGGCCAAGAGCGAGGGCCTCAGCGTGCTGATCTTCGACACCGCCGGCCGCCAGGAAATCGACGACAAGCTCATCGGCGAGCTCAAGGAACTGCATCGGGTCGTCGAGCCCAAGGAAACCCTGCTGGTGGCCGACGCCGCCACCGGCCAACAGGCCGTCTCCGTGGCCAAGCATTTCGATGATGCCGTCGGCATCAGCGGCATCGTCCTCACCAAGCTCGACAGTGATGCACGTGGTGGTGCCGCACTCTCCATGCGCGAGGCCACCGGCAAGCCCATCAAATACGTCGGTGAGGGCGAGAAACTCGATCAGTTCTCCGAATTCCACCCCGACCGCATGGCCGACCGCATCCTCGGCATGGGTGATGTGGTGGGCATGGTCGAGCAGGTCGCCGACAAGATCGACGAGGACGACGCCCTACGCTCCATGGAGCGCATGAAGAAGGGCAAGTTCGACTTCAACGACTTCCTCGACCAGATGAAGATGCTCCAGAAACTCGGACCGCTTGATGGCTTGCTGGGCATGATGCCCGGTATGGGCAAGCTCAAGAAACAGCTGCCCACCGGTGCCCTCGACAGCTCCAAGCTCAAGCGCACTGAGGCCATCGTCCTGTCGATGACCCCCGAGGAGCGCAGCCGCCCGGAAATCATCCGCGGCACCCGTCGCCAGCGCATCGCCGCCGGCTCGGGCACCAACCTCATGCAGGTCAACCAACTCATCAAACAGTTCGCCCAGATGCGCAAGATGATGAAGTCGCCCAAGAAGATGAAGCAGATGATGAACCAGATGGGTGGCATGGAAGGCATGGGCGACATGATGAAGGGACTTGGCGGCAAGGGCATGGGAGGCCCGGGTGGTAAGTTTCCGTTCTAGGACTGACACGCGAATTGCCCCGACGAGGTCGGGGCGTTGAAGGTCAAAGGTCTGAAAGTCGGTCTTCAATCGCTGGAGCGATTGGTTTACAGGATGGCGCTGGCGCGCCATTGGCGAAGCCACCCACTGAAAAAAAGCTCCAGCGATTCACCAATGACTTTCAGACTTTTGACCTTCGACAGCCGCGCCAGCGGCTAAGCCTTTGCCACAATGCCCGAGCCTCTCTACATCTGCGGCGCCACCGCATCCGGCAAATCGGCCAAAGCTTTGGAGCTCGCCGCCGAACTCGACGGCGAAATCGTCAACGCCGACGCCTTCCAGCTCTTTCGCGGGCTGGAAATCATCACCGCCGCACCCACGCACGAAGACCGGCAGCGAGTCCCCCACCACCTCTACGGCGCACTCGACCCAAGCGAGCGCATTGACGCTGGTCGCTACCGCGAGTTGGCGCTGCCGGTCATCAAAGACATTCAGAGCCGCGGCAAAACCCCCATTGTAACCGGCGGCTCCGGCCTCTACCTCAAATTCCTCACCCACGGCCCCGCTCCACTGCCCAAGGGCGACGAGACCATGCGGGCTGAAATGGAAGCTAAGCCGCTAGAAGAGCTGGTTGCCCAGCTGCGCGAGATCGATCCCGTCGAAGCCGAGCGAACCGACCTGCAAAACCGCCGCTTCGTGTCCCGGGCCCTGGAGATCTGCCTGCTCACCGGCGAAAAGGCCTCCGAACTTCGCGATCAATGGGAGAGTCAAACCGCGGAAATCTCCGAAAGCCTCGAGGGCATCTGGATTCAGCGCCCGCGTGAAGTCCTCCACGCCCGCATTGCCGAGCGCACTCGCTGGATGCTCGACAATGGAGCCATCGAAGAGGTCCAAGACATCGGCGATGTCTCCGAAAACTGCGAAAAAGCCATCGGATTTCGAGAAATCCGCGCCCTTCTTGCAGGCGAAATCGACCGCGCCACCTGCGAGCAGCAAATCGCCACCGCCACCCGCCAATACGCCAAGCGTCAGGAGACCTGGTTCCGCCGTGAGAAGTGGCTGCAGGCCTTTAAAGCCCTGTAGCGGCGGTCTATGACCGTCGACTCTTTGCCAAGGGCGGTCTTAGACCGCCGCTACAAGCCGATATCACTTGCGACTGGGGGCTTCCGCGCCTAAAAGTCCCGCGTTTTCCGCCCCATACGCTCCATGAAACGTATCCTCATCCTGCTCCCCCTCCTGACGCTCCTGTTGACCCCCCTTGCCCTCGCTGCTGGCGGCGGCGA
>JAWVYP010000124.1:0-8252 GCA_033722655.1 Akkermansiaceae bacterium
ATCACCTTGCTAGCCTCGACGGGGGTCTTTGCCGGCGGCCTGATCTGGAGCTGGCTCTACCTGCGCTACCGCTCGGTCTGGCCCTGTTACCTCAGCCACGCGATTGTGGACATCCCCATCTTTGTCGCGGGCTGGATTCTGATTTTTTGAGGCGTGCGGCACCTCCTCACCAGTCAGTGGTCAGCAGGTGAGCTGTCCTGGCTGGCATTCGCGATGGCGCGGGCCTCCTCGAGCCGTTCGGCTTCGACGTTGATGATGCAGGGCCGGTAGCCGCTGAGTTGGTAATTGATGCCGGCTTGCTTGAGTGCCTCCGTAATCCCGTAGACCTCATGTCGCTCGGGCCAGATGCCCAGCATCGTATAGTTGAGCGAGATTGACTGGTGTGGGGGATCCTCTTGGACCGTGGTCTGGCAGGAGTTCAGGGCAGTGATGGCAAGGAGGGCGGGGATGAAGAGCTTCATATCGGCGCCGACCAGCATAGCAGCGTGGATCGGGGGATGGCCAGTCCATCAAAATGCTGGCTCGGGAGGCGAATCGCGCCTTGCCACAGCGCCTAAAAGCGTGCATCACCCCGCACCCGAGCCGTCGGGACCAACGCCGCCGGCCGCAGAATCCCCCGATTTCATTCCATGTCTCTTCCCATTCGCAACCTCGCCATCATTGCCCACGTTGACCACGGCAAGACCACCCTGGTGGATCAATTGCTGCAGGCCGGCGGTACTTACCGCGAGAACCAAGAGCAGCAGGAGCGCGCGATGGACTCGATGGATCTCGAGCGCGAGAAGGGCATCACCATCAAGGCCAAGAACACCTCCATCCACTGGAACGACCACACCATCAACATCGTTGACACTCCCGGTCACGCCGACTTCGGAGCGGAGGTCGAACGGGTGATGAAGATGGTCGACGGCGTGCTGCTGGTCGTCGACGCCTCGGGCGGCCCCCAGGCCCAGACCCGCTTCGTTTTGCGCAAGGCCCTGCAGCAGGGACTTCAACCCATCGTGGTGGTCAACAAGATCGACCGTCCGCTGGCCAATCCCGCCAAGGTCCACGACCAGGTGCTCGAGCTCTTCCTCGACCTCGATGCCACCGAGGAGCAATTCAATGCGCCCTTCGTCTACGGCTCGGCCCGCGACGGCTACTTCATGGAGGACCCCGAGGGTGAGCGCGTCGATTGCGTGCCGCTTTTGGAAAAGATTATCGAGCACATTCCCGCACCGGCGGCCGATCCCGAGGCGCCCTTCTCGATGCTGGTCTCCAACATCGACTGGGACGATTACGTCGGCCGCGTGGCGGTCGGCAAGGTGCTCGGCGGCAGTGTCAAGAAGGGCGACAGCATCTGGCTCCTGCGCAAGGACGGCAGCAAGCAGCAGTCCAAGGTGATGAAGACCTTCACCTATTCCGGTCTCGCCACCACCGACTCCGAGGGCTGTGGCGCGGGCGGCATCGTCGGCATCGCCGCGGGCATTGACGACATCGACATCGGCGAGACCCTCGCTGGCAGCCAGGACATGGAGCCCCTTCCCTTCGTCGACATCGACCCGCCCACCGTGTCGATGCAGTTCTCCATCAACGACGGACCTTTGGCCGGCCGCGAGGGCAAGCACGTGACCTCGCGCGCCATTCGCGAGCGACTCGACCGCGAGCTCAAGACCAACATCTCCATCCAGGTCGAGGACACCGATGAAGCCGGCGTGTTCAAGGTCTCGGCACGCGGTGCGATGCAGATTGCAGTATTGGTTGAACAGATGCGCCGGGAGGGATTTGAAGTGCTGGTGAGCCAGCCTGAGGTGATCTTCAGGCGCGACGAGAACGACAAGCTGCTCGAACCCTTCGAAACCCTTTACGTCGAGGTGCCCGGCGACTGCTCGCAGGGCGTGCTCAAGATCCTGATGAACCGCAAGGGCATCATGGAAAACATGGAAACCGAGCCCTCCGGTCGCACCTTCATCCAGGCCGGTATCCCGACCCGCGGCCTGATCGGCTTCGAGACCGAACTGGTCAACCTGACCTCCGGCCACGGCATCATGTCCCACCTCTTCAAGGAGTATGCCCCGCACGCGGGCGAGATCGTCAACCGCACCACCGGCACCCTGGTGTCGATGGAGAAGGGTGAGGCGACTCCCTATTCGCTGCAGGCGCTGGAGGAACGCGGCATCCTGTTCGTCGGCCCGGGAGACGCGGTCTACGAGGGCATGCTGGTGGGCGAGAACCCACGGGCCGGTGACCTTCCCGTCAACCCGGTGAAGGAAAAGCACCTCGACAACATGCGCTCGGCCGGCAAGGACAAGACCTCCAAGCTGACTCCGCCGCGCCGCTTCTCGCTGGAGCGCGCCATCGAGTACATCGATGCCGACGAACTGGTGGAAGCCACGCCCAAGAGCATCCGCCTGCGCAAGCGCATTCTCGATGCCAACGCCCGCAAGCGCGCGGCCAAGGCGACGGCCGGCAAGTGAGCCCGGACACGGTGCTGGCAGTTGACGGCTGGTCGGTTTGCGGGTTGGATGAGGCACCATGAAAGCCTTCATCCACTTCCTGGCCCTCTCGTTTCTCACCGGGTCGCTGCTGCACGCCGACCCGCAGGCGCCCATCGATGCGTCCAAGTATGACAAGCCGATCAAGGTGGCCTGTGTGGGAGCCAGCATCACCCAGGGCCCCAGGAAGGGAAATTACCCGGAGCAGTTGCAGGCCATGCTCGGAGACCAGTGGGAGGTCGGCAATTTCGGCCACAGCGGCTTCACCCTGCTCAAGAAAGGAGACCGCTCCTACTGGAAGAGCCCCCGCTACCAGAAGGCACTCGAATTCGAGCCGGACGTGGTGATCATCAACCTCGGCACCAACGACGCCAAGCCGCAGAACTGGCAGCACAAGGAGGAGTTCATCGCCGACTACAAGCAACTGGTCGCCTCCTTCCAGGCGCTTGAGACCAAGCCGCGCATCTACATCTGCCGTCCCTGCCCGGTCTTCGGCAAGGGGGCCTTCCGCATCAAACCCGAGAACATGGCCGAACAGCGGCCGATGACCGAATCCATCATCAAGGAGCTGGCAGTCGGCATGATCGACATGAACGCGCCGCTCGAGGACAGGCCGGAGCTGATTCCCGACAAGATCCATCCCAACAAGGCGGGCTACAGGGTGATGGCCGCCACCGCCTATGAGGCCCTGACCGGCAAGGAAGCTCCCGCAGCTGCGGACAAGTAGTCTCCCGGAGGTGCGACGATGCAGTTCCTCAAGCCACTGGACAGTCCCAAGCGCCTGCTGTCCTTCGATTTCGACGGCACCCTCCACGACCCGGGCGGAGAGCCGCCGGTGCCCGAAGAGCTGTTTGAGCGCATCCTCATCCTGCGCAAATCCCATGGAGCGGCCTGGGGCGTGAACACCGGCCGCTCGCTCGACCATCTGCTCGAGGGACTGGCAGACAGCGGCTTTCCCTTCCTGCCGGATTGGGCGGTGACGCGCGAGCGCGAGATCCATTTTCCGGCTGCGGATGGCTGGCGCTCGCACCAGGAATGGAACGATCGCTGCGCGCGCGACATCGAGGAGCTCTTCGATTGCAACCAGTTGCTGCTGGGCCGCATCCGTCGCGAGATGGAGGAACAGACCGGCGCCCGCTGGCTGACCATGGATGGCGAGCCCGCCGGGGTCATCGCCCAGACCGAGGAGGAGATCGACTGGATCATCGACCGGGTGAAGGAGTATGTGGATGCCAATTCCGACCTCAACTGGCAGCGCAACTCCATCTACCTGCGCTTCGGCCACCGGCGCTACAACAAGGGCAGCAGCCTCTCAGAAGTGGGGCGTTTGCTGGGCGTGAAGGCCGCGGACTGCTTTGCCATCGGCGACAGCCATAACGACCTCGAGATGCTCGACGGCACCCACGCAGCCATGGTGGCCTGCCCGGCCAATTCCATTGATGAGATCCGCGATCTGGTCGAGCGCAGCGGCGGCCTGGTCTGCAAGAAGGCCCATGGCGACGCCATCCTCGAGGCCTTCGATCATTTCTTTGCCAAGTAGGATCTAGCCCGAATCGTTCATGAAGCCTCGATCTGTGGCTTGTCCTTGCCGATGTTGCCTGCGTTTTCAGCGTCGGCCTTGGCAAGATCGAGAATTCCTGCGCCTCGCCCACGAGAATCATGAAAGATCCGAACTAAAGAGCTTGGGCGTAAGTCATGCAGCGGTTGCGCCAGCCCTTGCGCCAACGTTGCTCGCCGCGCTCGGGGGGTGAGTTCTCGATGCGGCGCTCGAGCATGCGGAAGGCGGTGTCGGCGAATTCCTTGGCCGCGGCCGGTCCTTCGGGCACCGAGCGCATGTGGCCGAGCACCTGCATCAGGCCCCAGCCCTTGCCCTTGTAGCGCTCGCTCTCCAGGGTGCCATCGCCCTTGAAGTTGACGTAGTCGATGAGGGCATACACCCCTTGGGGTGTGGAAGCGACCTTGTGGTAGTTGGCCTCGATGCGGCCGCGTTCGGTGGCAGGAGCCGCGTCCAGCACCTTGGGCAGGGCGGCGAGCGAGCGCTGGATGATGAAGTCGGTCTGCAGCGAGATGTGGGTCATCAGCCAGCGGCGCAGTTCGCTGAGGCGCGGGCCGTTGAAGTCGCGCTCGAAGGCCGCCTTGGTCTCCCAGGGGCAGGGGCCGTGGGTCCAGGCGGGCGGTGGGCTGCCCTGGGCCTTGGCATAGGCGACGAATTGCGGCCAGCTCTCGCGGAAACGTCCCTTGAAGCTGGCGGGGTACCAAATGAAGTGGCCGATGCCCAGGGAGGGAAACTCCTCGCCCCGGTTCCAGGTGGTCAGGCCGGTGACGGTGCCGCCGCATTCGTTCTGCCAGATCTTGCGCCCGATCTTAACCTTCTGGGCCTCGGTCAGCTCGATCTGGCCCTTGGGCTTGGCTTGCGGCTCCGGATCGCAGGCGGCGAAGAAGGGAAGCAGGACCAGTGGCAGGAAGCGGGTGAATTGCATGATCAGACCCTATGTGCTACGTAGCCCGTGCCGCAAGTTCATCAACCCGAACCGCGTAAGTTCCATATGTCCAAGATCCCCTGGGAGCAGGTCTTCAGCTTCACCTGGGCCGACGGCGTCAAGCTGCTGGTCACCGCCGTGGTCATCGTGCTGGTCAACAAGATCCAGCTCTTCAGTGACCGTCTCTCCGCCCTGCTGATAGCCCTGCCGCTGACCTCGCTCATCGCCATGCTTTGGATGTACCGGGGTGGGCAAAGTTCCGAGCGCATCGCCAACCACGCCGAAGGGACCTTCTGGTTCGTCCTGCCGACCCTGCCGATGTTCCTGATTTTCCCTTGGATGCTGCGCCAGGGCTGGGGTTTTGGACCCTCGCTGGCCGCCAACTGCGCGATCACGGTGATCCTGTTTTGGCTGATGGTGGCCCTGCTGAAGCGATTTTTCGGCATGGACCTCATGGGCTGAGGGCGATTTGAACCCCAGAATCTCTGGTTGCTGCGTGATTTCCCGGTCACTGAGCTCACTGAGCTCCCGCGGCATGGCCCGCAGCCAGGAATTCTGAATCGCCGACTCATCCACTCCGTGGTCCTTCCAAATTACCTCAATTGCTTGCATTTAGGGACTTAAGCCTTGTAATCGCCCTCAATCTCTGGTTTGACCTGCGGCCCGGCAGGCCCTGCCGGACAGTCCCATCCTTCAATCCCCTTTGTTTTGAGCGAAGCCAAGCCATCCCAGCCCGAGAACGTGATTCCGTTCGAGGAGGAAAAGCCGGCTTCCCGATATCCAGGCTCTACCATGAAAAGCGACCTCCTCGAAGAAGCATCCGAAATCGTTACCGATCCGCTGGTTCTCATCAACCTCGTCTCCCAGCGCGTGCGCCAACTCAACAGCGGTCGCTCCCCCCTGATCGAAACCCGACCCAGCATGGGCGTGGCCGACATCGCCCTGCAGGAGATCATCGAGGGCAAGATCAAGCTGGTCGAAAAGGCCGAGGCTTGAGGTCTTTCACAGGACGCAAGTCCTGTTCCACGGCATGAGTGCGGACATCGCCACCAATCGCAAGGCCGGTCGCGATTTCCACATTCTTGAGAAGTTCGAGGCGGGCATTGAGCTCAAGGGCACTGAGGTCAAATCCATCCGGGCCGGCAAGGTCAACATCGCCGATGCCTTTGCGCGCATCGAGAACGGCCAGGTCTTTCTTCACGGCATCCACATCCAGCCCTGGGAAACCGCCAGCGAGTGGTTCCAGCACAACGTGCGCCGTCCGCGCCGCCTGCTCCTGCACAAGCGCGAGATCCTCAAGCTTGAGCAGGAAACCAATACCAAGGGCTGCACCCTGCCGCTGCTTCGCATGTATTGGAAAAACCGGCGGGTGAAGGTGGAGATCGGGGTCGGCAAGGGCAAGACCCACGCCGACCAGCGCCAGGACCTCAAAAAGAAGGTCGAGATGCGCGAGGCCCAGCGCGAGATGTCGCGCTTCAACCGGCAGTGATCTACTCTGCCGGGTTTTCTGCTGCCTTCTTCAAGCTCCGATAGTCTTCCCAGTCCGACTCCGAGAGCTGCTTGTGCCACTCCTGCTTGCCCCAGATCAGGGTGCCCAGGGGATCCCAGAAAATTCGCCAGTCCTCCTCGAGCTTCAAGGCATGCAATGCAAATGGGCCTGTCTTGGCTCCGGAGAGCTCAATCCTCGCCCAGCGGCCCCGGGTCTCGATGTGATCGATCGAGGCCCGGCCATCCAGGGCCTCCAGCAGCACGAGCGCGTTGCCGGTGATGTGATCCGCCTGGGCCTGGTTGAAACCGGGCGGGATGAATACGATTTCACGCACTTCATTCAGCTGTTGCGCCTCGAGGAAGCGCTTGACCAGTTGGCGCACCTCGGAATCCGGACTGCTGGAACAGCCCGTCAGAAGCAGGGCAAGGCAGGACAGGAGCAGGCGGGTCATCTCGTGGGACTCTACTCGCTGGGAGGGCGGGCGATCACGCCACCGCCACCCTTGGGTTCGTCCGGCTTGTGGGTGGCGAGTTCCTTGTCGCTGGGCAGGTCCTCCATGTTGGGAAGACGAAGTCGATCAAAATTGGCTGGAGCCTGACTATCGGAATTTTCGGCGCTTTCGCCCTCGCTGACAGCACCCTCGGTGTTGCCGGGCCCCTGGATGGCTTCACCAGCACTGGTTGTGGAGGCCGCATCCGGATTCACACTACCCGAACAGGCCAGCCCCATCAGAGTCAGGCCGAGCAGCAGGCAGAGTTGGGCGAGGCGCTTCATTTGCGCTTCATGCAAGCGTCTGGGTGCGTCCAGGGCAAGATCCAATCCGGGATTGAAGGGCAGCGCGGGTTGGGGGAGGCTCCACGCCATGCAGATCAAGTCGGCAGAGTTTGTGACCAGTGCAGCGGAACTTGGTGAGTGCCCCGAGTGGGCGCATCCCGAGGTGGCCTTCATCGGCCGCTCCAACGTCGGCAAGTCCTCCATCATCAACCTGCTCACCGGCCGTCACGGCCTGGCCAAGGTGTCCTCGACGCCGGGCAAGACGCGCTTGCTCAATTTCTTTCTCATCAACAATCAGTGGGGTTTGGTCGACCTCCCGGGCTACGGCTTCGCCAAGGGGCCGCGCGCCGAGCAGGATCGATTCAACGAACTGGTCGCCGAGTATCTGATGTCGCGCCCGCAGTTGCGCCAGCTCTTCGTGCTCATTGACGCCCGCCACTCACCGCAGAAGAACGATCTCGAGTTCCTGTCGCGCCTGACCGGCACCGACATTCCCTTTTGCCTCGTCTTCACCAAGACCGACAAGCTCAACCAAAAGAAGGCGCGCGCCAACGCGCGGCAGTTTCTCGCCGCGCAAGAAGAGATCACGGGTCGCGAACCGGCGGTGGTCATGACTTCAGCCAAGACCCGCGAGGGCCGCAATGAATTGCTGGGCTTGGCGCGAGAGGCGATGGAACTGTAGGCCCACTCATTCATGCTGCGCTCATGGCGGCACTGTGATAGAGTGCCCCTCATGTCCAGTGAGCCAGAGCAAGGCATCGTGTTGAGCAAACGGTCTCCGCAGGGGATGATCATTGTGCTGCTCTCCGTGGCCATCGTCACCCTGTTGATTGTGCATTTTGTTCGCGCTGAGAGAGGCGAGGGGTGGAATGACCGTGCCGAGGCCTTCGTGCCCATCATTGAAAAGCTGCGCCCCTTGCACCAACCGCTGGGTCCACCCAAGCCCGGGGAGTGGCTGGCCAACAACAAGGAGCCGGGGCAGACCTTCCGCCAATACGTCACCCAGGATCCGATCCGCCCCACGGACAAGCGCGG
>JAWVYP010000125.1:0-8231 GCA_033722655.1 Akkermansiaceae bacterium
CCCGAGCACCGGGGTGACTCGGTGCGCGTCGAGACCTCCGGCCGCATCAACCCCGGGCCCTTCCGCCTGTCGGTGCTGCGCAAGAAGAACAAGCAGGCGGTCGCGACCTTCCTTACCCATCCCGATGACAAGGGCAAGGGGGGATGGTTCCTGATGCTGATGGCGCCACCCGAGGCCGATGAGAATGCGCCCAAGCTCAAGCGCGAGGTCACCCTGGTGCTGGACCGCTCCGGCAGCATGGCCGGCGAGAAGCTCGACCAGGCCCGCGCCGCGGCCCTGCAGGTGGTGGAAGGGTTGGAACCCGACGACCACTTCAACCTCATCGTCTACAACGAGGCGATCAGCAAGTTCGCCGAGGGTGCGGTGGAAGCCAGTCGCGAGAACGTCCTCAAGGCGCGCAAGTTCATCAACTCCATCCGCGTGAGTGGCGGCACCAACATCCACGGCGCGCTCAAGGCGGCCATCACCCAGCCACCGGTCGAGGGCACGCTGCCCATTGTCCTGTTCCTGACCGACGGCCTGCCGACCATTGGAGTGACTTCCGAGAAACGCATCCGCGAGAACATTGCCAAGCACAACCGCCTGTCGCGCCGCATCTTCACCTTTGGGGTGGGAGTTGACGTCAACACCCCACTGCTCTCGCGCCTCGCCGACGACACCCGTGCCACTGCCAGCTTCGTGCTGCCACGCGAAAAGGTGGAACTCAAGGTCGCCCAGGTCTTCCGCCGTCTGGCGGGGCCGGTATTGGCCAAGCCGGATCTGGTTCCAGTCGATGCCGCGGGCGAGTATGATTCTAGCCGCGTCGACGATGTGGTGCCCCACGACCTGCCCGACTTCTTTGCCGATGGCCAGGTCATTGTCACCGGCCGCTACCTCGGCAAGAAGCCCCTGCGCTTCCGCCTTGTCGGCGACGACGGCGACAAGCAGCGCAGCTTCCGCTTCGACTTCGACCCCAAGGGCAAGCGCGATCCCTTCGTGCCCCGCCTCTGGGCCACCCGCAAGATCGCAGTGCTCACCGATGCCCTGCGCGACCTCGGTGCGGACACCGCCATGCGCGGGCTGACTGGCGACGGCATCGACCGCAACGATCCGCGCGTCAAGGAACTGGTCGACGAGATTGTCCGCCTCTCCACCGAGCATGGCATCCTCACCGAATACACCGCCTTTCTCGCCCGCGACGGCGAAGTCTTCCGCCCCCAGGCCGAGCGTCGCGAGACCGCCCGCGACCACTACGTCGAAAAGGCCATTCGGCAACGCAGCGGGGCCTCCAGCGTGAACCAGGACTGGAATCTCTCAAAACAGAAGATTGCCGGCAGCCTCAACCCGACCAACCGCTTCCTCAACGAGGACCTCGTGGAAGAGGAAATTGCCAACGTCCAGCAGAATGCAGACATGGCCTTCTACAAGAAGGGCGATGCCTGGATCGACTCTCGGGCCATATCCGATGAGGCGGCCAGGCAGCCGGCGGTCGAAGTCGCCATCGGCAGCAAGGACTTCGATCAACTCGTCGACAAGCTGGTCGCCACCGGCCGCCAGAGCTGCCTCAACCTCGGCACCGGCCTTGAGGTGGTCGTCGACGACACCCGCTACCGCATCAGGTAAATCAAAAATCAGGAATCAGAAATCAGCAGGAATTACGATCCACCTGAGGCGGAACGAAGCACGAACTAAGAACCATCCGGCGTCGCCCTGCGGGCTATGCCGGGACAAGTGAATCAAAACACAAACCCCATATTAATGATGAAACCAAAAACCAAACACACACTGATGACGGGCCTCCTGCTTGCAGGAATGGCGTTACCCGCAAGCGCGATGTTCCAAGTGGATCCCGACTCACTCTATCGAAATAAGGGTGGAACCCTGGCCGAACTCAGGCCCGCTGAGGTGAAGCCTGCCCCGGACCAGCGACTCCTAGGAGTGCAGTTGATTCGGGCCGAGGAGGTTCCGGTCAAGGAGGTCAAGGCCGACGAAGCCGTCGCCGAGGCCAAGAAGCCGGCCCCGGATGATCAACCCGCCGAGGGCCAAGCCAAGGTGCAGATTGCCATCCTGCTCGACACCAGCGGCAGCATGGACGGACTCATCGAGCAGACCAAGACCCAGCTCTGGCGCATTGTGAACACCTTCATCGATGCCAAGCAGAACGGTCAGGTGCCCTTCGTGGAGGTCGCCCTCTATGAATACGGCAACGACGGGCTTGAGAGCGAAACTCATTGGATCCGTCAGATCACCCCGCTCACCCGCGACCTCGACCTGGTCAGCAAGGAACTCTTCGGGCTGCAGACCAATGGCGGCTCCGAATTCTGCGGGGCGGTGGTCAAGCGTGCGACCCTCGACCTCAAGTGGGATGAGTCACCCGATACCTACAAGGCCATCTTCATTGCTGGCAACGAGGAGTTCACCCAGGGCCCCATCGACCCCAAGCAATCCTGCCAGGATGCCGTTTCCAAAGGTGTCATCATCAACACCATCCATTGCGGCGACGAGCAGGCCGGCATCAGCGGTGGCTGGAAGTCCGGCGCCATGCTCGCTGACGGCAAGTACCTGGTCATCGACCACAATTCTGCCGTGGTGCATGTCGACGCCCCGCAGGACGCCGAAATCGTCAAGCTCAACGAGGAACTCAATGAGACCTACATTGCTTTCGGAGCCAAGGGTGAGGATCGCCTCATGGAGCAAAAGCGCCAGGACGGCAATGCCCTCAAGAATGCCAAGGCGGGCGCTTCCGTGCAACGGGTGGTCTCCAAGGCCAGTGTCAACTATCACAACTCCAGTTGGGACCTGGTCGATGCCTGCAAGGATGCCGACTTCGATTGGACCGAACTCAAGGACGAGCAGTTGCCCGAAGAGATGCGCAAGCTCGATCTCGAAGGGCGCAAGAAATACGTCGCCGAGCACCAGGCCAAGCGCGATGCCATCGCCGAGAAGATCCAGAAGCTCAACAAGGAGCGCCGCGAGTTTGTTGAAGAAAAACTCAAGGAAATGGGCGATGAAGGCGCGAACACCCTCGACAAGGTCATGGTTTCCACCGTCCGCGCCCAGGCCTCCAAGAAAGGATACGAATTCGAGGAATGATCCGGAGTAAACGTTCAGCCCCGGGGTGCTTTGAGGTTCTCAACGCACTGCGGGGGCTGCTAAGGTGCAGGGGATCGGGGCGATCCCCTGCACCTAACCGCTTTTCCATTCGCCCCATCCACCCAAGTCACTAGAATTCCGTCATGGAAACTCCCACCATCCTGGTCGTCGAAGACGACGCCGCCGTGCGCCAGGGCATTGTCGATGCCCTGAGCTTCGCTGGTTATGAGGTGCTCTCCGAGGCCGACGGCCTGTCCGGCCGCGAGACCGCGCTGCGCGCCCGCTACAACCTGCTGATGCTCGATCTGGTAATGCCCGGATGCAGCGGCTTTGATGTGCTCGAGGCGATCAAGAAGGAGCGCCCCGGGCAACCGGTGATCATCCTCTCCGCCCGCGGCGAAGAAGGGGACCGGGTCAAGGGACTCAAGATGGGCGCGGATGACTACGTGGTGAAGCCCTTCAGCGTGCGCGAGTTGCTCGCCCGCGTGGATGCCGTGCTGCGCCGCAGTACCGAGCGTCCCGCGGCGGTGAAATCTCACCGCATTCACGGGGCCGAGATCGACTTCGCCCGCCGCGAGGTGCGCTTCGAGGACGGCAGCCGCGAAGAACTTTCCGAGCGCGAATCCGAATTGCTGCGTTATTTTGTCTCCCAGGCCGGTCGTGCCGTGCCGCGCGATGAACTGCTGCGCCAGGTCTGGGGCATCGATCCGCGCCACATCGAAACCCGCACGGTCGACATGCACGTCGCCCACCTGCGCCAGAAACTCCGCAAGCCCGATGCCTTGGTCACCGTCCGCGGCAAGGGCTACATGCTCGAATCCGCTTCCTGATTTCCTGAATCTCCCGCCATCCATGAAAAGCTCCTGGTCCATCTGGCTGATCCTCATCGTCTGTGCCCTCGCCATCCTTGGCGCGATGGGCTGGCAGACGCAGCGGACGCTGAGTCTGGAGAAGGAGCGCATCGAGGCCGCCGCCCAAGCCAAGCTCGAGGAGCGGGTGCGCTTGGCACTCTCGCGAATGGACACTGCGGCTTCGGCCATGCTGGTGATCGAAAACCAGCGGCCACCCGAGCACTACCAGGCCTTCTACCGGCCGCAGGCGATCTACACCAACGCCCTGCAGAGCGTGGACGGCTCGCTGGTGACCCAGCCCTCGCCCCTGCTTTCCGATCCACCCGAGTTCGTGAAGTTGCACTTCGAGGCTTGGGCCTTCCGCGATCTGAGCTCGCCCCAGGTGCCCACTGGCAACCACCGCGATCTCGCCGAGGTGACCGGCATCCCTTCGGCCGACATCGAGCGGCACAAGCAGCGACTGCGGCGTCTGCGTGACTTGCTCAATGCGCCCGCTCCCAGCGAGTTGCAGGGAGTGGTCGAGCCTGGCCAGTTTCGTTGGGAAGCGAATTACGAGGCGATGACCTGTGACAATTTCGATGTCATGGCCGCAGTCGCCCGTGATGGTCAGGGCGGCTGGGGGGCAAGTCCGGATCTCCTGCCCGAAGTGGGCCAAGCCTGGTCCAACCGAGAGGTTCAGGAGATCGTTTCCAATACCTACGCTCAGCCCGAGCAGCAGGCCTACTACCAACAGGAGTTGACCCGCAATGATCGCGGCAAGCGCCAACAAGTCTACCAGCAGGCCCAACGCCAGGCGACCAACATGGCGGTGCCCAAGTACAACAAGCTCAAGGCCAGCGCCAGTTATTCCTCCGATTCCAACGCTTCGCAGCAAGATGTGAAGGACGAGAAGGTGTTGGATGATGCCCCGAGCGCTCCCAAGCCGGCCAAGGACTCTGAGAAGAACAATCGCATGTTGATCAATCCCGGCCAGAGCATTGCCTGGAATGACAGCAAGCAAAAGGAGAAGAGACGCGAGCAGAAGCCTTCGGCAGCCACTTCGGTTCCGACAGCCGAGATCGATGGATCACTGAAAAAGGGGGATGCCGTATTTTCCGCTGCACCCGAAGCGAGCTTCCATGCAGATCAGCAGGTCAGTGAGGATGCCCTTGCGGAACTTGGGCAATCCAAGGCCGAGGACTCATTCTCGATGCTTGAGGAAGCGAAGGATGAGGAAGTCAGCCAAGCGACTAAAATCATCGATCTCGAGGTCACGCCCTTCCGTCCACTTTGGCTCAACGATGAACTGCTTGTGGTGCGCCAGGTGCGTTCCGAGACCGGCATGCGCTTCCAGGGCTTCTGGGTCGACGCCGAGGCTCTGCGCGCTTCCTTGCTCGAAGGCATTTCCGATCTCCTGCCCAATGCGGAGTTGGTGCCCATCCAGGCCATGGCGACCACCAGTCTGGAGGAGGGTTTTGCCTTGGACGAGCCCGCCATGGATGACCGGACCTTGGTGACCCTGCCCTGGCGCCTGGAGGAGGGGATCGAGCTTGATGTGGCCCTAGCCGGTTTCACGCCCCTGCACACCTCCCTGGGCATTGGCTGGATTGCGGTGCTTCTGGCCATGGTCGCGGCCGCGATGCTGGTGCGCGGCGTGATGCGCATGAGTGAGCGCCGCGCGGCCTTCGTCTCCTCGGTGACCCACGAGTTGCGCACGCCGCTGACCACCTTCCAGCTCTATTCCGACTTGCTGGCCGAGGGCATGGTGCCCGAGGGCGAGAAGCGCCAGAGCTATCTCAAGACCATGCGCCTGGAGGCGGGGCGCCTGAACCATCTGATCGAAAACGTGCTCTCCTATTCGCGCATCGAGCGCGGCAGTGCCCGCACCCAGCGCGAAAAACTCAGTGCGGCTTCGTTGGTGGGTCGTTTCGAAGATCGTCTTGCGAATCGCGCACAGCGCGACCAGGTGCGTTTTGAGGTCAATGGGCTCGATGAACATGGTTCGGCCGAAGTCGAAACCGATGTCACCGCCGTGGAGCAGATCCTCTTCAACCTGGTCGACAACGCCTGCAAATACGGCGTGTCCGAGGAGGAGCCGGGAACCATTCGCCTCCATGTGGAGGCCGATCGCAAGCGAGTGCGCCTGGCCATCTGCGACTCGGGAAATGGCATTCGCCGCGGCGATCACCGCAAGCTTTTCCGGCCCTTCCACAAGTCCGCCCACGACGCTGCCGAGACCAAGCCCGGCGTCGGCCTGGGCCTGTCTCTCTGCCGCCGCCTAGCGCGGGCGCTGGGTGGAAATCTCACCGTCGACAGCAAGCGCGACAAGGGCGCGTGCTTCGTGCTGACCTTGCCGCGCGTTTGATCGGTCTGTAGCGGCGGTCTATGACCGTCGACCATGCAAGCCCCGACGGTCATAGATCGCCGCTACAGTATGCTTGCGCATATTTCGGGCAGCCCTCTGGATAAGAACCTCATGCAGCCCGCAAAGCCTTACAGTTATCCCGGAGTCGCCCAGGATGTGGTGCGCCTGCGCTCCTTGCTGGCCGTCGGTCTGCGCGCCGCTGGTTGGACCCCACCTCATCACCCGACTTGTCTGAATCTGGCTTGTGGGCGGGCGGATGAAACCGGAGTGCTGTTCGAAGTGCTGGTTGGAACCACTGCCCCCATTTTCATGTTGGGGCTGGACCTGCGGGCGCCAGAGATTGATGAGGCACGCGAACGCTGGATCCCGGCCTGTGCCCCCGGCCAAGAGCTGGAGTTTCGCAGTGGCGACGCGGCCGGCATCGACAAGGTGCAAAGCTTGCCGCCCTTCGACATGGTGTTCATCCGTCACCAGAACTTCTGGAGCACGGTGGGAGACTGGAAGTTGCTCTTCATCCATGCACTCGCCGCCCTCAAGCAGACGGGCGTGCTGGTGATCACCTCCTATTTCGACAAGGAGCACGAACTCGCCACGGCCTATCTGCAACAGATCGGTGCCGAGCGCCTCGCGGATCTGCAGCATCCCCGCTCAAGGCCGCTCAAGGATGCGCCGGGCAAGTCCGTGGATCGGCGGCTGGCGGTGTTTCGGCAAAGCCCTGCTTCGCAGGACGGTTCTTAGTTCCTAGTTCTTAGTTCTTGGTTCTTGGTAAGCGGCTTTGTCGCTTCTGTATGGCTGCATGTTACGGCAACTAGGAACCAGGAACTAAGAACTAGGAACCAAGAACCAGGAACACGGAGGCTACGCCTCCGCCCACACCCACTCCACCGGCACCTCAATGTCCGGATGGATGCTGTGGTGCACGGGACAATGGCCGGCGGCGCGCTCCATGACGATGGCGGTCTTGTCGTCGCGGGGGATGGGCATCTCGATGCGAATGGATAGCTTGGCGATGCGACGAGGCGAATCGGTGGCCATGATCTTTTCGACGTGGATCTTGAGACCCGTGATGTCGATTCCCAGCGTGTCGGCCTGGATGCCCATGATGGTGGCCATGCAACTGCCGAGTGCTGTGGCCAGCAGGTCGGTGGGAGAGAAACTTTCGCCGCGGCCCTTGTTGTCGACCGGGGCATCGGTGGTGAGCGTGCAGCCGGAGGGGCCATGGGTGGCCTGGCAGTGGAGTTGCCCTTGATATTCGATATCGATTGAGATCATGGCGCTAGGCTAGTGCTTGTTGAGGGTTTGTCGAGATGGTGAAAGGCGGGCGGTCATGGGTCATGAGGGTTGCTCTTGAAAACCTTTAGGTTGGGGTGGATGTTGTGGGCGTGAAGCAGGCGTTCATCTTAGGTGCAGGATTGGGGACACGGCTTCAGCCGCTGACCCACGTGCTGCCCAAGCCCTTGGTGCCGCTGTTTCATCAGCCGCTGGCCCATTGGGCGTTGGAGGCCTGCAAGAAGGTGGGCTGCAGTCGTTTTGCCATCAACACCCACCATCTGCCCGAGGCCTGGGAAGGTTTTGGAGAGGATGAGGATGTCAGTTTCTTCCACGAGCCGGTGCTGCTTGAGACCGGTGGTGGCATCAAGAACATCGAGTCCTGGCTGGAGGATGGGCCGCTGCTCATCCACAACGGCGATATTTACTCAAGCATGCCGCTGCAGAAGCTCGTCGACGCCCACGAGGCCTCGGGCAATGCGGTGACGATGGCGCTGCGTTCGAAGGGCAAGGCCAGACACATTGCACTGGATGAGTCGGGCACGGTGGTTCGCGACATCCACGGCCAATGTGGCCGTGCCAAGGGCACGCATGTGTTCACCGGAGTCTACTGCGTGAACCGGTCCTTCCTGGGCATGCTGCCGGCCAATGAAAAGATTTCGGTCATTCCGGCTTTTCTCGAACTGGCCGAGAGC
>JAWVYP010000126.1:0-8037 GCA_033722655.1 Akkermansiaceae bacterium
CCGGGCACGCAGTCGCGCAGGAAGTCCTCGTAGATGAAGGCTTGGCGGCGCCCCTCCTGCTCGGCACGGGTCAGCTCGAGCGGGTGCAGCCCGGAAAAGCCGGCGACTCGGACGGCGACTGTCGAAATGCAGCCCTCGACATTCATGGCGTGGACACTGCCCGCCTTGCGCGGCAGCGGGTGGGTGCCCTGCTCGACAGCATCGGCCATGCGCTGCATCAAGAGCTTCTTGCCGCCGGACTTCTGGTAGAGCTCGAGGTCGACGTTGGCCATGCGGAAGGTGGTCGTCATGGTCTGGGCGGGCTCGGACTCGCCGGCGATCTCGAAGGGCAAACCGGCCAGCTTGCAGAAGTCGGCGTCGCCTGAAGCGTCAATGAACTGCCTGGCCACGATACGGCTGAAGCCCTGCTTACCGGAAACCACCACCGACTTCGGCCGACCCGCCTCCTGCTCGACTTCCACCAACTGGCTGTGGAGCAGCACCTCGACCCCGGCTCCGACCAGCAGCTTGTCCCATACCCACTTGAGGCGCTCGGGATTGTAGTTCACGCCGGTGCCCGCGCCATAGGTGTTGGGTCGCAGGAACACCGCGCCAACTTCATCGAGGGCATCAACCACCTGGTCGCCAATGCCGCCCGCAACCTTGCGTGGGGTGTCGCCTGGCGTGAAGAAGCCATAAAAGGTGTCGAGGGCCTGGGTCGAGATACCACCGGGGAAGCCGGCGCGCTCCACGAGCATGACCTTGTCGGCACCGGACTCGCGGGCGGCAATGGCGGCCGCGCAACCCGAACTGCCGGCACCGATGACGAGCACGTCGACTTCGGCGAGGGTTTCGAGGCTGTCGCTGAATGCCTGCATCAGCTGAGATGCTTGAGAACCTTTGCGGCGGCCTCTTCCGCGGTCAGTCCGTGGAGTTGGCAGAGATCGTGGGGTTTGCCGTGCTCGATGAATTCATCGGGCCAGCCGATGCGCTCCACCGGTGTCTTGATTCCCAGGCCGTGGAGCAGCTCGATGATGGCCGCGCCAAAACCGTTGAGGAGCACGTGGTCCTCAAAAGTGCAGACCACCTTGCACTTCCTGGCATAGGTCTCGATGACATGCGCATCCAGCGGCTTGATGAAACGCGGGTTGATCAGGGCCACCGAGTGACCCTCGGCCTCGAGGATCTCCTTGGCCTGCTGCGCCATGCTGAACATGGAGCCAAGACCGATGAGGGCGACGTCCTTACCGTCTTCCACCACCTCGGCCTTGCCGATCTCGAGCAGCTCGGGCTTGGACTTGGGCTTGGCGCCACTGATGGAGCCGCGCGGGTAGCGGATGGCGGTCGGGCCGTCGTCGTAGGCGGCCATGGTGTGGAGCATGTCAACCAGCTCAGCCTCGTCCTTGGGCTGCATGTGGATGATGCCGGGCACGTGGCGCAGGTAGCCGATGTCAAACAGGCCGTGGTGGGTCGGGCCGTCGTCGCCGGAGAGCCCGGCGCGGTCCATGCACAGGCGCACCGGCAGGTTCTGCAGCGCGATGTCGTGAATGATCATGTCGTAGGCACGCTGCATGAAGGTCGAGTAGATCGCGAGGAAGGGGCGCTGGCCCTTGGTGGCCATGCCGCAGGCAAAGAGCGCGGCGTGCTCCTCGGCGATGCCGACGTCGAAGTAGCGCTCGGGCACCTCCTTCTTGAAGATGTCGAGCTTGGTGCCACCGGGCATGGCGGCGGTGATGGCGACCACCTTGGGGTCCTCCTTGGCGAGGTCGGTGACGGTGCGCCCGAAGATCTCCGAGCAGGTCGGATGGGTGGCGGTGCCGGTGGAGCCGTCGTCAATCTGATAGGCCCCGAGGCCATGGAACTTGCCGGGGTTCTCAAGCGCGGGTTGGTAGCCGCGGCCCTTCTCGGTGATGATGTGGAGCACCACGGGCTCGTTGACGGTCTTGAGATGCTCGAAAGTGCGGATCAGCAGCGGGATGTCGTGGCCGTCGATGGGGCCGTAGTAGCGCAGCCCGAATTTCTCGAAGAGCACGTTGGGAAAGAGCAGGTTCTTGGCCCCCTCTTCCATCTTGTGGGCCAGGGCGCGGGCGGCCTTGCCGGCCACCTTCTCGACAAACTCGGCGGCACTGGCGCGCACCGAGGCGTAGGTGCTGTGGGTCTGCAGGGCATTGAAGTAGCGGGCGATGGCACCGACGTTGCGGTCGATGGACCATTCGTTGTCGTTGAGCACCGTAATGAAGCGGCGAGTGGTGCCGGCAATGTTGTTGAGCGCTTCCAGGCTTGGCCCGCAGGTGAAGGCGGCGTCTCCCGCCACGGCCACCACGTTTTCGTCGTCCCCGGCGAGGTCGCGGGCAGCGGCCATGCCGAGGGCCGCGGAGAGGGCGGTGCCGGCGTGACCCGCGCCATAGGCATCGTGCTCGGACTCGCTGCGCAAGAGAAAGCCGTTGAGGCCCTTGTAGGTGCGGATGGTGTGGATGTCGCGGGCGCGGCCGGTGAGCATCTTGTGGACGTAGCCCTGGTGGGCGACATCAAACACGAACTTGTCGGTGGGGGTGGTGAACACCCGGTGCAGGGCGATGGTCAACTCAACCACGCCGAGATTGGGTCCGAGGTGGCCACCGGTGCGCGAGAGCGAGGTGATGAGCGTCTTGCGCACTTCCGCGGCGAGCTCGATGAGTTGCCCGTCGTCGAGCTTCTTGACGTCCCCCGGTCCCTCGATGCCCGCCAACAGCGGCCCCAACAGAGGAGTCTCGGATTCAGAGGAGTCGGATGTCATCGTCTTCTTGCGGGGCTTTGGAGGGCTGGGTCTTGTCGGGCTTGGCACCCTGACCGGGCTTTGCATCGCTGGCCGTGGGATCTTGTTCAAGCCCCGAATCCGGCGAGTTGTCGAGGGTGATCAGCTCAATGCGCTCGCGGGCCGACTCGAGGACGCTTTGGCAATGCGTCAACAACTTGGAGCCTTTCTCGTAGTTGGCAACCAGTTGTTCGAGGGGCAACTCCTCGTTCTCCATGGCTTCGACCAGGCCCTCCAATTCCTCGAGCGCCTGCTCGAAATCGGGGGCGTCCTGGTCGGCAGATGCCTTGGGTTTCTTTTTTGCGGCCATGGTCTTGAGGGAAAGAGGGAAGAAAAGGGAGCGGGATGGGATGGAATGTGATGACGAGTCCCGGTTTCAGCGCTACTACCGAACCGGGTCGGCACTGTAAAAGATGATCTGGGGGTTCAGCAGGGGTTCCAGATGGGGGTAATCGGCAGTGAGGGTCTTGAGGTGGGACGCCTTGTCATGGATCAGGATGCTCCTGGGTTGGGTCACCTCGATGACCGCGCTATTGAGCACCAGCGGGGCGAAATCATCGTAGAGCTGGACGGTCTCGCGGACCGTGTGTTCGCCGTGGGAAACCGGGCTGATGAGGATGCCGGCAAAGGGCGTATCGTTCTCCTCGGCCGCATCCTCGAGGGCGCGAAAGTCTTCCACGCTCGAGGGCAACCAGACACTCATGCGATCGGCATACCAGGCCACCGCCCAGGGCTGGTCCGACACCACGATCTCATCCTTGTCGACCCAGGCCCGCATTCCCTCCTGCGAATCATGCAGGGCCGGCGCGTAGTAGGGCGGCCAGTTGGCATAAAAGGGGTTCTCGTTGTGCTGCATCCCGATCTTCACGGCCCGGGGCAGTTTGAGCAGAAGCGGCGCGGCACAGATGATGCAGATGGCAAACAGGTGGGCATTGCGCAGCATGGGGATGTAGCCGACAAAGTCGAGCCGGGTCCAGAGGATGGAAACGAGGGCCACGCCGTAGGCGGTCATCAGGGGCGCGAAGAGCAGGTGGATCTGATTGGGATCCAGGGGCTCGTCGGAAATGCCGAAGAAGGCGAGGCCGAGGACTGCGAGCAGCCACATCGAAAGCAGGGCCCAGCGCAACATGCCGATGTTGGGGCTCTTGAAGGGATGGAGCAGGGAAAGGAAGAAGAAGGGGGCCACCAGGATGCCGGCGAGGAGCGGCACAATCTGGCCAAACTGGGCGAGGACCAGCTGGAAGACCCGCTGGATGAGCCCTTTGAAGTTGTAATCCGGCACGTAGGGCCCGAGCTCGCGCATGTCCTTCATTTCAGCACCCATGCCCAGGCCGTTGGCGCGGGTGATGAAGGCGGCACCAAAGGGCTCGCCGGTGATTTGCAGGTTGCGCACGATGACAAAGATCCCGGCCAGCAGCAGAATGCCGAAGAGAGATGCACCCACCACTCCGCGCGGACGGAAGACGATTGCGGCAAACAGCAGGTAGCCGAGGGCAATCCAGATCGCGACCCAGTGGGTGAGCGCGAGCAGCGAGAAGAAGAGCCCGGCGAGCAGGGCATGCAAGAGGGCCGATTTCCCCTCGTGGTGCTTCTCGATGGCCAGATAGACGAAGAGGAGGGCGGTGGAGAAGAGCAAGAGCATCAGCATCTGCGGCAGCCCGCTGAGGGCGAAACCCCAGAGCACCGAACTGAAGAGCAGGATGACGGCACAGGCGCCGGCGATCTTGGGGTCGAAAATGCGCGCGATGAGCACGTAGTTGACCCCGATGGCCAGCAGGAAGAAGATGGTGGAGAGCGTGGCCACCACCCGGTCCAGGGGAAAGATTCCCTCAGCGGGCCCCATCGGGTAGGCGTCGGGGTTGTCTGCCCCGACCAGCTTGAATACGATGGAGGTGATCCAGGGGTTGAGCGGGGCGTGGTAGGTGTCCTTGAAGCCCTCGAAGGGGACCGCGTCATCCTTGGCGGCCTTGGCGGCCAGGTAGTAGTCCGCGGGTCGGATGAATTGGGTGCTTGCGCCATTGCCGCGGGCCATTTCGCGGGCGATCTGAGCCTGGTCCATGGCGTGGGGTGAGGTCAGGCCGCGGAACAGGAGGAAGAGGTTGCAAAGCGTGAGGGAAACCAGCGTCAGAAAAAACAGGCTACGGCGGATCAGAATCCCGTAATCGATTTCACTGCGTGGTTGGCTCATGGTTTTTTGGGGAGTGGGCAGAGGGTTCAAATCCCGAGGGCCTTGAGCTTGCGCTGCAAGGTTCTGCGACTGATGCCAAGCAGGTCGGCAGCATGGGTTCGATTGCCGTCGGAGGCGGCCAGGGCCGCCCGGATGGCGCGGGTTTCCAACTCATGCAAGTTGAATTCGGGGGGCTCATCAAGTGAGTTTTTGACCGTTCCGGCTGCTGCCGCGGGGGCCGAGCTGGCGGAGCCCGCCTGGGCCGGGGAAGTCTCCCGGGAGAGGAAACGCGGCAAATGGTGCAGATCGATGAGCTTGTCGTTGCTCATCACCACTCCGTGCTCGATGGCGGTGCGCAGCTCGCGCACGTTGCCGGGCCAGTCGTAGGAGGCCAGTTGCTGCAGGGCGGCGTCGCTAAGTGGCTTGACCGGCCGGCCGTTCTCCTTCGCAAATTCCTTGAGGAAGGCATTGGCCAGCAGCACGATGTCCTCGCGGCGCGCGCGCAGCGGCGGCATCTCGATGTTGACCACATTGAGGCGGAAAAAGAGGTCCTCGCGGAAGCGCCCCTGCTCGACGAGCTGGCGCAGGTTCCGGTTGGTGGCTGCGACCACCCGCACATCGACCTCAATGGAATTGTTGGCGCCAACCCGCTGGATGGTGCGCTCCGAAAGCGCACGCAGCAACTTGACCTGGGTGGCCTCGTCGATCTCGCCGATCTCGTCGAGGAACAGGGTGCCGCCGTCGGCCTGCTCGAAGCGGCCGATGCGGCGCTGGGAGGCACCGGTGAAGGCGCCCTTCTCGTGGCCAAAAAGTTCGCTCTCGAGCAACTGAGGCGAGAGAGCCGCACAGTGCACGGTCACCAGCTTGCTGGTGGGTCGGCCGGAGAGGTGGTGGAGCAGGCCCGCAACCACCTCCTTGCCGGTGCCCGACTCCCCTTCGATGAGCACGGTCGCACGGCTGGCGGCCACTTGGCGAACCATCTCGGCGACGCGCTGGATCTCGGGCGACTTGCCGATCAGCCGGTCGAACTCGTTGGACTTGCGCACCTGCTGGGTGAGCTGCTGGTTCTCAGTCTCCAGGGTGCGGCCGCGCAGGGCGCGCTTGAGCAGCATCTCGACCTCATCCAGGTTGAGCGGCTTGGTGACGAAGTGCCAAGCGCCACGACGCATGGCCTCGACTGCGGTGTCCACCGAGCCGTAAGCGGTCATCATCAGGGCCACCGGCGGGTCGGGCAACTTGAGCACCTGGTCGAGCAGGTCCATGCCGGACTCCCCGCCGAGGCGCAGGTCGGTGAGCAGCAGGTCGATGGGCTCGGACTTGAGGATGGTCAGCGCCTCGCCGGTGGTCGCCGCGGTGTAGACATCGAATTCCTCCTCGAGCGCGCTGCGCAAGCCATCGCGGGTCGAGCGCTCGTCATCGACAATGAGCAGGGTCGCCATCATGAGTCCGAATCCTCCAGGTCTATCACGGGTTCCGGCGCGCCGAGCAGGCGCACCCCCTTGGCATTGCGGGGCAGGTGCAGGGTCACCCGGGTGCCCTCCCCTTCCTCGCTCTCGATGGAGAGTTCCCCGCCGTGCTCGCGCACGATGCGGCGCACGATCAACAGGCCCAGGCCGCTGCCGGAACTCTTGGTGGTGCGGTAGGGCTCGAAGATGGCGCCCATGTGCTCGGGTGAGATGCCAGTGCCGTTGTCCTCGATCGAGAACTCCACCTCGTAGTCGGTGGCGCGGCTGCGCAGGACAATCTTGCCCTTCTCGCCGGTGAGCGCCTGGTAGGCATTGCGCAGCAGGTTGTAGAAGACCTGCTGGAACTGGCCGGAGTCGATTTCGAGGGGCGGCAGGCTGTCGGCGAGATGCAGCTCGACGGCAATCTTGCGCGATTCGAGCTCGGGCTCAAGCAGCTTGAGGGAGTCGTGGAGAATGGCGTGCAGATTGCTGCGCTCGCGCTGCGGAGTGGTCGGGCGCACGGCATTGAGGAACTGCTTAAGGATGGAATCGAGGCGGCCGATCTCGCTGCGAGCGGTCTTGAGGTTCTCCTCCAGCGGCTTGCGCTCGCCGGCATCGAGCTTGCGCAACTTGCGCTCCATGAGCTGCAGATGGATATCGAGGGAGTTGAGCGGATTGCCGATTTCGTGCGCCACTCCAGCGGCGAGCAGGGTCAGCGCGTTGAGGCGTTCGCTCTCCAAGGTCTCCTCGGCTTCGGCGCGGGTGCGGGTCAGGTCGCGCACCAGCATGACGTAGCCGAGGGTTTCGCCGGCGTGTTCCACGTCGTCGATGGGCGAGAGGTAGAAATTGAGGTAGCGGTTCTCCGGGTAGTAGACCTCGAGGTCGCGGCTGACGACCTTGCCGGGGCGGATCAGCTTGTTCCAGTCCAGACCGCGCACCTGGGTGGAAATCCGCTCCCCGATGGAGCGATCCGGATCGAGGCCGAAGAGCCGGCAGGCGGCCTGGTTGACGAATTCGACCGCACCCTTGGGATCAAGCAGGATGACGCCTTCCTGCAGGGCCTCGAAGACCTTCTCCAGAAAGCCCTTCTCGCGGATCAGCCGTTTGACAATCTGGCGCACCTCGCCCTGCTCGACGCGGTCGAGACGCTCCACCAGTTTTTCGAGGAATCCAGATTTCATGCGTTGCGCAGGCCCCGAAACCGGGGTCCAATTGGCTCATGAGCGAAGTCAGACTGGTGCTCTGCACCTTCCCCGACGCCGCCGTGGCGCGACAAATTGGCACAGCGCTGGTCGAAAAGCAATACGCGGCCTGCGTGAATTTGATCCCCAGCGTGGAATCCATCTATCGCTGGCAGAACAAGGTCGAGCAGGAGTCCGAAGTGCTCGCCATTCTCAAGACCAGCGCTGCCCAGCTGGCCGGCTTGGAGGCTGAATTGACCCAACTCCACCCCTATGAGGTGCCTGAATTCGTGGCCCTGGAGCCGCATCAGGTGTCCGAGGAGTACACCAAGTGGCTCCTGGGTTCAGTGGACTAGCCCGGATATTTCATGATTCTCGTGGGCGAGGCGCAGGAATTCTCGATCTTGCCAAGGCCGACGCTGAAAACGCAGTCAGGGCTGAGTTGACACTCTGTCCAACTGCGTTTTCAAG
>JAWVYP010000127.1:0-7999 GCA_033722655.1 Akkermansiaceae bacterium
CTCGTCATAGGGCCGCGGTCACCCCCCCCCCGCTACAGGTGGAGCAATCACTCCTGCGCCAGCCCCCATGACCCATGACCCATGACCCATGACGGGAGCGTAGCGACCAAAATAAAAGACGCGATCGAGGTTCAGAACCGCTTCAGTTTTGCGTGGCAAATTGCGGCAAGTGCTGAGATTGTATGGCTAAGCACCTCCCGCAATCCCTCCAACCCATCCTTATCCCTCAACCCCTCCTCATCCATGAACCTTCCGACTCGTTCCTCCAGTTCTCGCCGGCGCTCCTCCAGGCGGGGCTTCACCCTGCTCGAAATGGTCATCGTGCTCAGCATCATTGCCATGATCATGGGCGGCATGATCTATGGTTTCCGGACCTTTGCCGACCGGGCCAAGCCGCAACAGGTGAAGGCCGATTTCAACTTCCTGCTCAATGTCCTCGACATGTACCGCATCAACAACAAGCGCTATCCGACGAACTCGGAAGGGCTGGACGCGGTCATGCCCAAGTCCGGCAGCAACAAGGACAAGGGAACCGACCCCTGGGGCAACGCCTACGTCTACCGCTTCCCCGGTTCGGTCGATTCCTCCAAGCCCGAGATCATCTGCAAGGGTCCTGACGGCCAGGAAGGAACCGGCGATGACCTGAGCAGCCAGAAGGATCTCTGAGCTGTCCGCCGCGACCTGATCGTCAATGACCCGTGGCCAACAGTCTCCCCATTCCAAGCCGGGCCTGACCCTGCTTGAGATCGTCATGGTCCTGGTCATCGGGGCCATGATCCTCGGCGGCGTGGCCACGGTGATCACCTTTTCCTCCGATGAGGCGGCCATCAAGAAGGCGACTCGCGAGCTGGAAAGCCTCGCCAAGCGCGCACGCGCCACGGCCACCCTCAAGCAAGTGCCCTACGCCCTGGAATTCACGCCCGGCATGGTGCGCATGATGCCCTGGGCGGAGGCCGTTGGTGACGACCGCCTGGCGGCCGAGCGCATGGAGCGTGAGCAGTGGGAGGATGGCCCGGCCCCCGACGCAGTGCGCTGGGAGCTGAGCCTGGACAATGGCATGCAGTCGCGACTGCGCCGCTGGGGCTCCGAGGAGTGGGTGGAGATGAGCCAGGGTCAACGCGAACTGTGGCGTTTCGATCCCAATGGGATTTGCGAGCCGTTGACCGTCGAGCTGTGGCTTGAGGAAGGCCGGATGAGCATGGAGTTCAACCCGCTGACGGCGGCCATCAGCGACAACATCTACCAGTACACCGAATGAGGGGAGCCGGGCACAGAAAAGGGGCTCGTCCCTGGCGAAAGAAGGCCCGCCGGGCGTTCTTCATGCTTGATGTGGTGCTCGCCATGGCGGTGTTTGCCATCGGCGCGACCGGCTTTGCGGTGGCGATGCATCGCATGGGCGAGAGCGCCTATCTGGTGCAGCGCGAGATGCGCATCACCCGCGTGCTCGATACCGCGCTCAACGAAAAGCTCTCACTGCCGGTGCTCACTGCCGGCGAGACCAGCCAACTCACCGAAAACGGCGAGGTGGAATTGATTACCCTGATCGAGGAGCTCGATGGTCTCGAGAACGAGGAGGGCACTCCGCTCGCCGAAATGTATCTCATCCGAATCACCGCCCGCTGGTATGAAGATGGCCAGTGGATCGAGCGGGAAGTCGAGACCTGGCGCTACGGTCGTCTTTATCAGCCCTGATCCACCCGTCCCCGGACAAACCCAATCCCATGATCCGCAATCCACATGCCCAACGCCACTCAGGCTTCACCTTGATCGAGGTGATGATGGCTCTGGTCATCATGGCCGCCATCACGGGCATGGTCTTCGGGATTGCCAGCAGCTCACTCAACATGGGCCAGACCATCATCAAGTCCCAAGCGGAGGAGATGGAGAAGCACGCCTTCTTCGAATTCTTGGAGCGCCGCTTTGCAAGCCTTCCCGGCAACGCCCGCCTGGACTTGATCAGCGAGGAGAGCGGTCGGGTCTACCTGTCGGACCTGACCTTGCAGAACGTGCCGATGAACTTCACCTGGGGCGGCAGCGACCAGTTGGCCAAGGCCGTCCAGATTTCCACCGTGCAGCGCCGCAGCGGTTACCTCGACATCGTCCTGCGCTACTACGAGGAGGAGATCCTGGAAGGTTCCGGTTCAAACTTCGACGCCAATGCCGAGCCCGAGGAGCCCTATGCGGAAATCGTGCTGCTGCGCAACGTGGCCTACTTCGAGTGGCGCGCCTTGGACAGCACTGACATGGAGTGGTACTACAACTGGGATCAGCAGGGTCGCCTGCCACTGCAGTTGGAATTGCAGATGGCCATCGGCGCGGAGGGCGAGGCCATCCGCCACGTGTTCTGGCTGCCTCCCAAGCTCAGCCCGGAAGTGGTGATGCGCCAGCTGGGAGCCAATCAGCCAGCTGTGCCCGCAACTCCCGGCCAAGGCGGAAGAGACATCCGCATCGATGTCGAGACGCCCGGGAACACGCAAGGAGGTGACCGATGAGAATCTCGTGCCGTCCAGCCAAGCGCCGCGGCGCGGCCTTGATGATCGTGCTGTGGCTGATCGCAGTGCTCGCCATGGCCAGCATCGCCGCCCTGCGCGTGCTCTCCTTCGACATGGACATCGCGGCCTCGACCATCCACGGCTCGCGCTCGCTGCACCTGGCAGAAATGGGGGTGGCTGTGGCCTCCAATCCCATGGTCGAGCGCGGTGATCCGCTGCTGAGCTATTACGACGAGGAGAAGGATGAGGGCTATCAGGTCCGCCTCAGCTCGGAGGGCCAGCGCTTCAATATCAACGCCATCCTGGCCGGGCGCGACACCGATCTGCTCAACAACATCTTCATCGAATGGGGCATGGAACTGGAGGAATCCGAGGCCCTGGTCGATGCGCTCACTGATTGGTTTGACAGCGACGATGAAGTCTCGGTCAAGGGGGCCGAGGAGGAGGAATACGAGGCGGCGGGACGCCTCAACCAACCCTTCAACCGGCCCTTCTACCACCTCGATGAAATGCGCATGGTGCGCGGCATGGACCGGCTCGAGGAACTGAACCCGGGCTGGCGCAACTGGTTCACCGTCTGGAGCTCCGGCCAGCTCGACCTCAACGATGCCAGCCCGGAGTTGATTGCGATGGCGGCCGAAATTCCCGTCGAGCAGGCGCGCTTGGTCACCGAGTCCGTCGAGGGCGAGGATGGGGAGCGAAATACCGAGGATGATCTGCTCTTCGAGGACCTCGCCAGCGCTCTTGTGCTTTTGGGAATCGACCCTACACTCGACCCACTGTTGGCAAAGCGTTTCACCGTCAACGATCCGACCACCCGCATTGAAAGCATCGGTTGGGCCGGGGACTCCCGCCGCCGCATCACCCTGATTTTGCGCAACCGCACCGGCAAGCCCGCCCTGCTGGAGCGCAACGAGGAAATCCTGCCGTGACCCCACCATGAGCAAATCCAACTCACAGGTTCTCATCCTTCCCGGCGAAACCGGATGGGAAATCTGGTCGCGTACGGGGGACGCGGATTTCGAGCTGCAGCACGCCACCGACCTGCTGCATCCCGCCGATCTGGAGTCCATTCCGGCCGGCGAGCTGACCATGTTCTTCGCCATGCGCTCCATCACCACCGTGCCCCTGCGGGTGATGACCACCGACGAGGAGATGTTCGAGGATCTGGCGGCCCTGCACGCCGAGCGCCTCGGCCTGAGTGCCGATCCCCTGGCCGGCCAGCTGGATGACCTCTTCGAGGTCGAGCGCGAGGAGGGGGGCGCGGTGCTGCTTTCGGTCTGGCTCAAGCCGCCGGGCGAGGGCGATCTGCCCGTGGTGGGGCCCAAGGCCTTTGATGTGTCCGCCCGCTCGCTGCCCATGGAAGGCAATGCCGTGAGTGTCTGGCGCGAGTTGAACCGCTGGGTCTTCGCCGTCCACCAGAATGGCAAGCTGCTCTACGCCCAGGCCACCGCCGACCAGGCCGAAAAGCCGGACGCCGACCTGGCGCGTGAGCTCAAGCTCGCCCTGATGCAGCTCTCCCTGCAGGGACTCAACCCCAAGCCCGAGCACATCGTGGTCTGGACCGGGGACACCGCCCTCGACCTCAGTGCCCTGCGCGAAGCCTTCGAGCTGACGGTGGAAATCCAATCGCGACCCCATCCCACCATCCCGCAGCCGCCCAGCAAACTCTTGCCCGAGGACGTCCGCGCCGCGCGCCAAGTGGCCCAGCGCAAGCAACGCGTCCAGCTCGCCATCGGGGGTGCGGTTGCCTTCTACGTGTTGCTGGTAGGGTGGCTGGTTTACGGCCTGTGGCTAAAGGGCAACGAAATTGAGGAGCTCTCGGACCGAGCGGCCGTGGCGGAGCCCGTGGCCGATGCCTACATCACCCACATGGAGCGCTGGAACGAACTGGAGAACGCCATCGACGTGGACCGCTCGCCGGTGGATATCCTCGATCTGGTGGCCGAGGCCATCCCGCCGAGATCCGGAGTAAGGCTGACAACGGCAGAGATCAGTGCGGGAGACGTGAAGATCGATGGCGAAGCCCCAAACCTGCAGGCTGCCAACCAATTCAGCCTGAATTTGGAAAGAAACCCCAGTCTGTCGCGCTTTGACTGGAACAACCGCGAGCCGGAACAGTTCGCCCGCGGATACAAATTCACCTACCGTGGAACCGCCAAATCCGAGCTGACTCCCTGACCCGATTTCCCCATCCGCATGTCCTCTCGTGAAAAACGACTCCTGACCCTCTTTGCCATCGCGGGCTTCGCGATGCTCAATCTCGTCGGGTTCTCGATCTACAACAAGAAGGCGGCTGCCTTGGAAACGCGCCGGCTCAAGGCCGAGCAGACGCTCGACAAGATGCGCCTGTTCGAAGCCAGTCGCGAGCAGCGCCATGACGAGATGAAGTGGCTCGAGACCCACCTGCCGGTAGCCGCCGAAAACCAGAATGTGCAGACGGCCCTGCAGGCAGTCTGCGTGTCAACCGCTGACAAATACCCGGATCTCACCATCAAGGACGAGGACCTCCTTCCCAGCATCACCGACGAGGGCGAGCATTTCCACCGCGCGCGCATTCGGCTCAAGCTCACTGGTCGTGAACAGGCGCTCTACAAGTGGATCTCCGAGGTAAGGGTTCCAGAACAACTTCGCAATGTGACGGAACTCCGGCTTTCACCCAACAGCCAGGATGACACCCTCATCGACTGCGAGGCCACGGTGGAACAATGGTTTGTTCCCGTGGAACCCAAGCTCTAAGCTGCTGCCATCATCCCATGAAAACCACGTCTCACATCACCTGCCTGTTTCTGGCTGCCGCCGGGCTGGTTGTGGCTGAAGTTCCCCGCGAGCCCGGGGTCACCAAATACAGCAACCTGTGGAACGACTCGCCCTTCACCGCCAAGCCGCCACCCGATGTGGGGCCGGCTCCCAACCCCCTTCGGGATTATGTGCTGCTGAACGTCGCGCCGGTTCCCGAAGGATACATCGTGACCCTGCTCGATACCAAGAGGCCTTCGGACCCCGGGTCACGCATCACCCTGGTTGGCAACGAGGAAACGAAGGGTTTCAGGATTGTCGATGTCGTCTATGGCAAGCCGGGTTCTTCGGGCACCAAGGCCAAGATCCGAACCCGGGATGGACAAGTGGGCCTGGTGGGCTTCGAGGAAAAATACCTCGCCCTCAAGAGTGCGCCCTCGGCCACTCCTGCCGCAGCCACCGGTCCCCAGAGGAGACCACAGAATCCAAACGTAAGGCCCAATCCCAACCCGGGGCAACAAACCCGGGTGCCACGCCGCCGCATCATTCCTCCCAAGCCCCCAGAGCCCGGTGCCAACCAGCGAACGAACCCGGGACAAGGGAGTCCGCCTCCCGGCGTCAACCGCTAGAGCTGCCAATCATCCAATCACCCCTCTCATCATGTCCTTCCTGCGCATCCTGTTTCTATTGCCTCTCCTGACGCCACTGGCCCGGGCCCAAGACCCTCCCGTCGCACCTCCCCCTCCGGGTGCCCAGCCCGCCAATGCGCAAGTGCGGGGAAAATTCGAGAAAAAGATCGAATACCGCAACGCCAAGGGCGCCGATATTGCCGAGCTTTATACGGAGTGGACTGGCCGTCGGGTTCTGGTGACCCAGGCTGCTGCGGATGCCGAGATGACCTTCATCCAGAATGCCAGCCCGCGCAATCCGCTGACCTATGCCGAGGCGGCTGAGCTGCTGCGCAAGGCAGCGGTGCTCGAGGGCTTCGTCTTCACCCCGCATCCGGACGACCCCGATCTCGACATCCTGACCGTCACACCCGGCGGTGGTGCCCGCCCCAACAACATCCAGGTGGATGTCTACAACGAGACCACCCCGCTGCCGGAGAAGGACTTTGTCATCACCTACGTGATGACCCTCAACTACATCAAGCCCGACCAGGCGGTGCAGATCTTCACCCAGATCGTTGGCCAGCTCGGTGGCTACGGCTCGATCTCCTCGGTGCCCAATGCCTCGGCAGTGGTGATCACCGAGAAAGCCTCGCTGATCAAGAGCCTGATCCGTCTCAAGAACACCATCGACGTCCCCGGCTCGGTGCAGGCCACCCGCTTCATTGAAGTGGAGCATGCCGATGCCACCGAGGTGGCGGCGGTGATCACCGAATTGATGGCCGCCCAGCAGCAGGCCCAGCAGCAGACCGGTGTGCAACGCGTGGAGGCAGCGCCAGCTCCGCAGGGTGGCGCCCCAGCCCCGGCTGGCGGCAACGAGGGCATGGGAGGGGTGAGCACGCCCGTGCAGATCGTGGCGGACACCCGCACCAACCGCATCGTGGCCATGGGTCGGCCGGTGGACCTGATTTTCGTCGAGGACCTGGCGCGCAAGTTCGACATCCCCGCCAGCCAGAAGACCTTCCTCAAGCGCAAGTTGCGCTTCCTTACCGTTTCCGAGTTCCTGCCCATCGCCAGTGATGCCCTGGAACGGGCCTTTTCGGGCACCGGAGATGGCGGTGGGGTCACCGGCGGCGCCGCTGGCCAGTCGAGTGCCAGGCCGAGTTCCAACGCCAACCGCACCAGCAACCGCAACAACAACTTTGGCGGCGGCGGTGGTGGCAATTCCGCAGCGGGCAGCATCTCCCTCGATGATCCCAATATCAGCAGCGCTCCCGAATCCGTGCTGGTGGGGCGCACCCAGCTCATTGCCGACAACATCACCAACACCATCATTGTCCAGGGCCCGCCCTCGGCGCTGGCGATTGTCGATAGCCTCATCTCCCAGCTGGATGTGAAGCCCGAGCAGGTGATGATCTCGACTGTCATCGGCCAGTTGACTCTCACCGACAGCACCGAACTGGGCTTCAACTATCTGGTCGACGGCAAGGATGTGCAAGGTGGCGGCGGAGGAAGTGATTTCCCGGTCATCACTCCTGCCTCACCCGGCGACTTCCCGGAGTTCAACCCCTCCTCGCTGGTGGGTTCCGGCCTGCGCGTCTACGGCCAGATCGGCGACCTCAGGTCCTATCTGCGCGCCCTCAGCAGCAAGACCGACTTCACCGTGCTCTCCCGCCCGAGCATCTTCACCACCAACAACCGCAAGGGCGTGATTTCGAGTGGTGAACGCATCGCCATCCCCACCGAGGGCGGCACCAGCACGGGCAGCTTCTCGAGCGGCACGCGCATCCAGTACGAGGACGTTGTGCTCAAGCTGGAGGTCATTCCCCTGGTCAACTCCAAGGATGAGATCACCATGGAAATTGCGCTGCTCAGCGACGAGCAGAACGGCAATCAGATCATCGAGGGCGCCGGGACCAATGGCGGCGACCTCACCGTGCCGCGCATCTCGACACGCGAAATTCTCACCACCGCCACCGTGCCCAACAAGGAGACCATCGTGCTCGGTGGTCTCATCGTGGGCCGCACCAACAAGGACAAGACGGGCATTCCCATCCTCAGCGATATTCCGCTGGTGGGCGGCCTGTTCGGCACGACCACCAAGGGCAATGACCGCTCGGAACTGCTGGTCTTCATCCAGCCTTCACTGGTGGGCGAGGA
>JAWVYP010000128.1:0-7930 GCA_033722655.1 Akkermansiaceae bacterium
ATGAAATACCGCTACCTCGACCTGCGCCGCCAGCGCATGGGCCGCAACATGCGCCTGCGCAGCCAGATGACCTCGGCCGCCCGCCGCTATCTTGACGATGCCGGCTTTTATGAGGTGGAGACCCCCATCCTCTCCAACCCCACCCCGGAGGGAGCGCGGGACTTCCTGGTGCCCTCGCGGCTCAACCCGGGCCGCTTCTATGCGCTGCCCCAGGCTCCGCAGCAGTACAAGCAGCTGCTGATGGTGGCCGGGCTCGAGAAGTATTACCAGATTGCGCGTTGTTTTCGCGATGAGGACCTGCGTGCGGACCGCCAGCCGGAATTTACCCAGATCGACCTTGAGGCCAGCTTCATCGATCAGGAGGGAATCATCCGCCACGTGGAAGGACTGCTCGGGGCCATGTTCAAGGCCGGCATGGGCTTGGACATTCCCGCCAAGTTCGAGCGCATGACCCACACTGAGGCCATGGACATCTACGGCTCGGACAAGCCGGATACCCGTTACGACCTCAAGATCACCGACCTCGGCCACATCTTCGAGGGCACCGAATTCAAGATCTTTCGCAGCATCCTTGAAGACGGCGGCAAAGTGCGCGCGATCAACGCCAAGGGATTTGCCGGCATCACCACCGGCCAGATGAACCGCCTCAACGAGATTGCGGTCCAGGCCGGCCTTCCGGTCAAGAATCTCGCCTTCATCAAATATGAGAATGGCGAATACAAGAGTCCTCTGTGGAAGATCTTCACCGAAGAGGAGAAGCAGGGGGTGATTGAAGCCATGAACCTGGAGGACGGCGACATCGTCTTCTTCGCGGCTGGCAGTCGCGAGAGTGTTTCGACCATCCTCGGCCGCGTCCGCACCGAATGCGCCCACCTGATGGGCATCAACGAGGGCAATGATGCGCTCAATTTCCTGTGGATTGTCGACTTCCCACTGCTCGGCTTCGACGAAGAAACCGACGAGTGGTTTGCCGTTCACCATCCCTTCACCCGTCCGCATCCGGATGACATCGAGAAGCTTGAGGCCGGGGACTACGCCAATGTCCGCGCCATGGCCTACGATGTCGTCCTCAACGGCTACGAACTGGGTGGGGGGTCCCTGCGGATCCACGAAAAGGCTCTCCAGGCGCGCATGTTCGAGGCCTTGGGAGTCGGCGAGGAGGAGCAACAGGTCAAGTTCGGCCACATCCTCGACGCCTTTCGTTTTGGAGCGCCGCCCCACGGCGGACTGGCCCTGGGGCTCGACCGCATCGTCATGCTCGCCGCCGGCGAGGACAGCATCCGCGAGGTGATTGCCTTCCCCAAGAACAACAAGGGCCAGGACCTGATGGCGCAGAGCCCCTGCGAAATCGGCTTCAAGGAGCTGCGTGAGATCTACGTCCAGTCCACCTGGAAGGATCCGAAGCGGGCCAAGGTCATCGAGAGCGAGGCGACCGCGGATTCATGATCCCGGTGTTCCGGTCAGGCAGGGCCGGGATAAGCGTGGAAGCCCCTCGGCGAATTTCGAGTCATCCAAGTCCGGACACGAGGACGCAAGGACACGTGTACGCAAAAAGCGGCCCGATCACTTAATCCCCGGGAAAAACCCAAAAACCCAAAGGGAAGAAACAATCGGACCGCCTGTGTCTTGCGACAGCAGAAAGATGCATGACATCCCGCCGCAGTCAAAAACAATTACGACCGACCCGCATTTTTCTTTCAGTTTTTACAGGTTTTTTCTGGCGGGGCGAAAAGGGCATTTTTCTCCTAGCCCGTTCGGATTTGGCGTTTAGGTTGTTGGTGTCGTCCGGGGCTGCTTTCCGGACCCCAGCGAACCCCAAAACTCCCCCGCAACGTTCCCATGAATTTGACTCTCAAGGTTTGGCGTCAGGACGGGCCCGAAGCCAAGGGCCGGATCGAAACCTACGAGGCCAAGGACATTCCCGAAGAGGCCTCCTTTTTGGAAATGCTCGACATCGTCAACGAGCGCATCATTGAGGACGGCAAGGAACCCATCCAGTTCGACCACGACTGCCGCGAGGGCATCTGTGGCACCTGTTCGCTGACCATCAATGGCATCCCGCACGGCAAGGAACGTGGGGTGACCACCTGCCAGTTGCACATGCGCAAATTCAAGGATGGGGACACCATTTGGATCGAGCCGTTCCGGGCCAACCCCTTCCCGGTCATCCGCGACCTGATGGTCGACCGTTCGTCCTTCGACCGCATCATTGCCTCGGGAGGCTACATTGACGTGCGCACCGGTTCTGCCGTCGACGCCAACGCCATCCCCATTCCCAAGGAAGATGCCGATTCCTCCTTCGATGCCGCAGCGTGCATTGGTTGTGGTGCCTGTGTGGCAGCCTGCAAGAATGCAAGCGCCATGCTTTTTGTCGCCGCCAAGATTTCCCACCTTGGCCAGCTTCCCCAGGGCCAGCCCGAACGCGAGAAACGCGCTCTCGCCATGGTCCGCCAGATGGACTCGGAAGGTTTTGGCAACTGCACCAACCAATACGAATGCGAAGCCGCCTGTCCGAAGGAAATCAGCGTAGAACACATTGCCCGCATGAACCGGGATTACGGCAAGGCCGTGCTCTCCGAGCAAATGAGTTGAACTTCCACCCCCCCTGAAAAAGGGAATGACCGCGGGTGAGATCACTCCCACCTCCATGAAGAATGCCCACATTGCAGCCTATTCGGCAGCCCTCCTGGCCACTGCCTCCTGCTCGGCCGAGGATGGCAAGCCGGTGATGGAAGTTGCCGAAACCACCCCCGAACAACCGACTGGAAAAGTGGAAAAATCCGATGAAGAATGGCGCGAGCAGTTGACAGCCGAGCAGTACCGCATCTTGCGCCAGGCGGGAACCGAGGCACCAAACGGCGCGGTCTACAGGGAATTCAAGAAACAGGGTGAGGGCAGCTACCACTGCGCTGGCTGCAACGCCCTGCTGTTCAGCTCCAAGGAGAAGTTCGATTCGGGCTGCGGTTGGCCGTCCTTCTATGATCCGGCCAAGGCCGAGAACGTGAAGACGAAAAGGGACGAGTCGCTTGGCATGGTCCGTGTGGAGGTGCTCTGCGCCATCTGCGACGGACATCTCGGCCACGTCTTCGAGGGCGAGGGCTTCGACACGCCCACCGACAAGCGCTACTGCATCAATGGCGTGGGTCTCAAGTTCGTTCCCGCCGGGAAGGGCGGGGAGAAGAAGGAGTAGCGGTCAGTCGTCGCGGCCGAGCAATTGCTTGGACTGTTGGATGCTGAGTTCCCGCTGTTGCCTGTAATCGATGATGGCGGGCTCCACATAGACCTCGCGGCGATGCTGGACGGCGGCATTCTCCGGCTTGTCGGCACGGTTGCCATGGCTCTCTTGTGCCGTGTCACGCGCAATGTGGTTTCCGGTGATGCGTGCAGGAGTGCGCAAGCGCCGCTCGAGAGCTGCATCCTGGCCATCCAGACGGGATGCGCTGGCAAAGCCGCTGTTGGAGCCGGTGTGACGATGCCGCGGGCGTGCGTATTCCTTGCTGCCCATCCACGATCCCTTTTCTAGGCGATTGGTGTTGAAGCTTTTCCTGCTAACACTTCCATCGAATTGGGCCGAGTCGCCGTAGAATTCATACTGGCTGCGTTTGTCAGTGCGCGGAACCCAATTGCCCTGATCGTCCATCTTGTAGCCGTGACTCTGGCTCAACCGGCCCGACAGGCCCTGGTAGGCATGCGCATCCGGGTCGACCTGACGGGTGCCCGAGCAGGCAACCAGCACGAGGGCGAGGCTTGGAAGAATGGCGGCAGGAAAGGGTTTCATTGCGCTTATTGGGCGGCCAGTGTCTGTTCGAGCTCGGGATCCGGCAGGGCTCCACGCTCCAGTGCCTGGCGGTAATATTCCAGGGCCTTTTCAGGATGCCCGCTGCCGGAGTAGATGAGCGCCAGGTTGTAGTAGGGCTCGCTCGGCATGGGGTCGGCGTTGATGGCACCCTTGAAGTGGGATTCAGCGTCCCCGGGCTTGCCGAGCCGGAAGCATAGGGTGGCGAGCAGCATGTGGGTCTTGGCGTCGTTGGGATCGATTTTCACTGCCTTTCGGGCAGCGGCCTCAGCCTCCTCGAAGCTTTCGGCCTTCATCAGCGAATAGCTCAACATGCGCAGGGCATAGGCATTGCCATGGTCCAAGTCGCTGGCCTGCCGGAAGCGTTCCGCTGCGCCGTAATAGTCGCCGAGCTTGACCATCACCACACCCAGCTTACAGAGGGATGGAGTGTGTTCGGGGTGCTCCTCGAGGATCATCTCATAGAGTTCCCGGGTCGGGTGGAGGCGTCCGGAGATGAATGCCTTCTTGGCGGCGCGGTCAAAGACTTCGATGTTGCGCTGCAGGTGTTCAGTTGCATTCTGACGGGGACCGCGGTCGTGGGCAAAGGGGGAGATGAATTCGCCATCCACCTGGCGATTGGCGATCAGCTTCTGCTCCTCGGGAGTCAGCGCGATTTCCTGGGTTTCCAGAAGCGCCACGGCCTCGGAAAGTTCGGGATCCTGCTGGCCCATGCGCTTGACGGCATTCATCAGCAGCTCACGGGCCTGTCTGCGCGCAGTCTGCATGCGAAGTTGGCGGCGAATGATGTCGCGCAGGAGGGCGACTTCCTGCGGGTCCGAGGATGCGGCCCCCGAGGCCAGCGCCCGTTCTTCACCCTGCAGGCGCAGTTGCAGTTCGTGGATGCGCCTCTCATGGGCGAGTTTTTCCTCGCGCAAGCGGTTGATCTGGGATTTGGCGATGGCGAGATCGCGCAAGGCGTCGGTGATGGCGTCCTTGTCGGTGTCGCTGTTGCGCTTCATCCGCTCGATGGCCTCGTCGGATTCACGGAGTTTCCTGGCCAGTCCCATGTTCTGGTCGATGAGCTGCTGGATCCTGCCGTCCTTCTTGAGTTGGAGCAGGGCTGCCATCTGGTCGCGTTCCAGCATGAGGGCGTCGCGTTCGTCACGCAGTTCGGCATAGGCTTCCCGGCTCTGGAGGAGTTCCAATTGAAGCTCGGAGATCTGCTTGTTGGCGGCAGCGAGCGACTTGCTTTTCTGATCGAGCTGCCTCTGCAGGGACTCAAGCTGGCGGCGTTGGCCAATCACCACTTCGTGGGCAAGGTCGCGTTCGACTTGGAGGTCGCGATTGAGATCCACCGCCTTCTGATTGGCCATCAGGAGTTCCTTCTCGAGCCGCTTGATGCGGGTCCGGGCCTGTTGGTGGCCGGCCTGGCTTTGCTGCAGGCTGAGAGCCATGGCCTGACGCTCCTGTTCGAGTTGTCGGATGCGCAGGTCCAGAGTCCCGACTTCGCTTTCCATGGGAACCTTGGCGAGTCTGGCCTTGAGCTGATTCACATCGGCCTCGGCGGCCTTGAGCTTGGCCTCCAGTTGGCGCTTTTCGGCACTGGATTGCTCCTGAACGACCTCGAGTTCCCTGATGCGTGCAGTCTGACGGACCTCGTTGAGTTCGTATTCCAGCTGTTTTGCATCGGCCTCACGGCCCATTCGGTTGGCGTAATCGCGTAGGCGCCTGAGTTCCGCCTCGGCCTCGGTCTCCTGAACCGCGATGCGTTGCTGAAGTCCTGCCTTTTCACGATCAGCCTCGGCTTGTGCCTTGTCGGCGATCTGGTTGAGCCGCTGGATTTCCTTTTCGGCCTTGGTCCGCTCCTGGCCTTCGAGCTGATCAAGTTGTCCGCCTAGCTGACGCGCGTGCTCTCTGGCATTTTGTGCGAGCTGTCGCTGCTTTTCTATGTTTTCCCTGACATCGGCCTCCATCTCACCGGTGCGCTTCCTGAGCCGTTCGATCTCGGCCTGAGCCTGGATTTCAGCCATGGTGGATTCTCGCTTGAGGCGGCGGATCTCAGCCTTGGCTCTGGCGAGTTCCTCCTTGGTCATGGTGTTTTCCATGATGCTGAGGCGCTTTTCCTGTGCGCGGAGCTTGGCTGCCTCCTCTTGCAGCATTTTCACCTTGGCCTGTTCGACCCGCAGCAGTTGTGCGAGTTTTTCGGACTCCAGCTCCCCTTGGTCCCGGACTGCGGCCTCAGTCTTGAGGCGCTGGATTTCCGCTCTGGCGGCAGCCAGGTCGCGGGCCGATTTTTCCTGCAGCTGGGTCAGTTGTTGCGCGACCCGGTCGGGCCCGTTTCGCGGATTGCCCGGTTGCAATCGATCCTGCTGCTCCTCGAGCAGCTTGCGCAGGCGTTCGACTTCGGATTCGGCTTCCTTGAGCCGCCTGCTGGCAACCGGGTCGACCTTGAGAATGTCGGGCTTGGTTTCCAAGCTGGGAAGCGTGGCGCCCATGCGTTGTCCACCTTCGAGTTCGGCAACCACATTGCGCTGCTCGTCGAGGATTTCCTTGGCCTTGGCTTCTGCGGCGGCGAGGGCATCACGGGTCTTGGTGGAGCGGCGTTTGACCATGCTCGGGCGCCAATCCGGGTAGTACTTGCGTATCGTGGAGAAGTATTCGTCGGCCAGCCGGTATTTTTCGGCGGCTCCGATGTGGTCGCCCTGGGCTTCGAGTTTCTCGGCGGAGCGGGTGGACAGGTAACCTTGGAAATAGACGTCGGACGGATCGAATTGGGTGGGCGAGGGCACTCCCTGCACCGTCTGGCCCTGGCCGGTTGCGCCCAGCATCAGACAGGCCGACAGCGCTAGGAACAGGCGCTGGGCTGCAGATGCAAGGGATGCAAAATTGGTCATGAGGCGGGAAATTAACGAAAAAGACCACCTCGGAGCAAGTCGGAACCCGAGGTGGTCTTGAATGTAATAAACGCTTAAATAACGCGCTGGATTCCTAAATTTGCTTCGGCATTTTGGTCCAGGCGCCGTTCTTGCTGTTGCTTTTCACGCAGGTTTCGATGAAGGCAATGCCCTCGCGGCCGTCCTCGACATTGGCGTATTGGCTGCCGTCGCAGTCGAACTTCTTGCCGGCCTTCCACTTGCGGACGTCGGCTTCGAAGTTGCGGTGGAGGCGGGCAAAGGCGTCGTGGAATGCCTCAGGGTGACCAGCTGGGATGGTGGGCTCTTCGAGCAGGGATTTCGGGGTTTTCTTCGGCAGGAAACCGTCACCGGCACTGACCGCGCCACGCCAGTAGACGCGGTCCGGCTGGTCGGGCAGATGGATGATGACTTTCTCGGGATCTTCCTGTTTCCAAACCAAGGTGCCCTTGGAACCGGCAATCACGACACCGAGATCGTTCTTGTGGCCGATGCAGATCTGGGAAGCGCGGACCATGGCCTTGCCGCCATTGTTGAGCTTGCAGTAGATGGTGAAGTGGTCGTCGAGCTGGCGGCCTTCAACGAAGGTTTCCATCTGGGCGGAGACTTCGGTGACATCCAGTCCGGTGACGTAGCGCAGCTGCATCAGGGCGTGGGTGCCGATATCGCCACCACAGCCGGATCCACCGGCTCGCTTGGGATCCACCCGCCAGGATGCCTGTTGCTGTCCGGTCTCCTCGAGCTTGGAAGCGAGCCAGCCCTGGATGTAGTAGCTGTCGACCCAGCGGACGTCGCCGATCAAACCGCTCTGGACGATGTAGCGGCTGAAGCGGCTGGTCCAGTGACCGAGGTAAGTATGGGCCACGCCGAAGGGAACACCAAGCTTGCGGGAAGTGCGCACCAGTTGGTTGGCTTCCTTGAGGTCGAGGCAAAGGGGTTTCTCGCAGAAGACGGCGATGCCGGCCTTCATGGCCTTCATGGCGGGATCGAAGTGGACGAAGTTCGGGGTGACGATGAGGATGTAGTCCAGCTTCTCGTCTTCGGGAGCGTCGGCGTTGGCCTCGATCATTTCATCGTAGGAACCGAAGCCCTTGATCGGGTATGGCCAGTTCTTGGCTTCCTCGAGAGCTACCTGGTTCTGGTGATCGAAGCTCTTGTCTCTGACGTTCCTGGCCGCCTTACTCATGGAGTCGCCTCCAGGCCGCGAGAAAGTCCTCGCGGTGCTCGTTCACGATTCGAA
>JAWVYP010000129.1:0-7723 GCA_033722655.1 Akkermansiaceae bacterium
CCCGACCATTTTAAATAGGCCATCCACTTGTGGATGGCCTTTTTGTGTCTGGGTTGCCGGATCAAGCCGACGAAGTCGGTTTGAACGACCGTAGGATCAACGAACGCAGTGAGTTGATAAGTTTTTCTGATCGGCCTCGGCGGAGGCCGCACCCCTCGTGGAGGCTTCGGAGAAGCCTCAATCCGGCCAGCCCGACCATTTTCAGAAAGCCTCCCCACACCGGGAGGCTTTCTCGTATCTGGAGACTTCCAATGACTATAGGCCGGATGAGAACCGACGAAGGAGGTTTGAACGACCGAAGGGCCGACGAGCATCGCGAGTTGGCTATTACTTAAACGGCCTCGGCGGAGGCCGCACCCCTCGTGGAGGCTTCGGAGAAGCCTCAATCCGGCCAGCCCGACCGCAGTCCTAGGATCTGCCAACCGTTGAGTTTGACCTGCATTCTGCTAAGCAGGGGCGGAGAGACATCAACGACCGAAGGGCCGACGAGCGAAGCGAGTTGGCAAAGCCTAATTAACGGCCTCGGCGGAGGCCGCACCCCTCGTGGAGGTTTCGGAGAAACCTCAATCCGGCTCAGACCTATGTCCGATCAACCCTTAAGCGAATCCGAGAATCAAAAGTACCAACGTCTCGAGCGAGGCTGCCTGATTGCGATCATTGGTTTGATCCTCGTGGTCCTGGGAATCGTGGCATGTGTGGTGATTCCGTTGCTGGACGACTGAGCAAGATCCGGAGGCCAACTGATTCTCGGGTCGTCATACCTTCGTGCGATTGCCAATATATTGTATATTCATCAAGTATGTACCGTTTTGAAAAAGTCAGCTGATAGATTCTCCAAGCGTTGTGCCGCCAGTGCCCGCTGTGGGAATGAGCGTGGATTTGCTCTGGTGGTGGCGACTACGATGTTGGCGCTGCTGCTTTTGATGTGCGTTTCGCTGCTTTCGCTGGCCACATCGAGCATGAAGCAGTCGAGCACGAACGACGCCATGCTCGAGGCCCAAGCCAACGCGCGCATGGCCCTGCAGCTGGCCATTGGTGAATTGCAGGCCTCGATGGGTCCGGACCGTCGGATTTCTGCGCGGGCCTCAACGCTGGTCAAGGATGCGCGAGTCGGTGCGAGCTTAGTCAGCAGCAACCCACGCTCGTGGTGGGTGGGGGTGGTCGGCAGTGATCCCGAACTCGGCTTGGATGCCAGCAACCCGGTTTCCGCCACCAACCCGGCCGCGCGCTGGCTGGTTTCCGGACTGGATCCGAAATCACCGGCCGCCACGCAGCTGGGCCAAAACTTCAGCAATCCCGTGAAGCTGTTTGACGCCTACAGCATTGATCTCACCCAGACAGGCGGGCAGCCACTGGAAGCCGGCATCGTGCGCACGGCCGGATCCAAACAGGGCCATCTCGGTGGCTACGCCTGGATGGTCGATGACGAGGGACTTAAGGCGACTCTCGCTCCCGGGGACTCGCGCCTGGTAAATACCGATGAACCATCTCGCCAGAGTGACCTCAGCCCCGGCGCTTATGACGTGAGTGTGCTCGAAGGCATGGCGGGTCTGTCCGGCAACCCGCTCTCGAACTTTGCCAAGATCATCTCGGTCGGAGATCTGTCGCTGGTGGGCGGCAATACCAAACTCGCGGCCAACAAACGACTGGGATACACCACGCTCTCGCGAGGTTTGCTCTGCGATGTGAAGAACGGAGGCCTCAAGCGTGACCTAACAGTGGCATTCGAGGATGAGGCAACTTTTGCTGAAGTGTTCCCGCGTGGAACCGGCAACTACACCGCAGACTATCTCTGCATCGATCCAGAAAAGCTTGCCGCATCAGCCGATCTTCAGGAGAACGGCTACATCCACTGGGAGGTGTTCAAGGATTTCTACAACATCAAGCGCCACATCAAGACCGCCGCGGATGGGACGAAATATTTGGATCCCGTGCGATACACCAAGGCGGGGACACTGATGGCTAACAATGGTCACCCAAACCCGGGATGGTCCATCAATCCTGCTGGGGATCCCGCCGGGCACACACGAGGTTCGCTCTTCATGGCGGGCCGCTTGGGCCCTCATCAGATTGGAGTCAGTGAAACCGCCCAGTATCCAGAGGCGCAGGGCTTGCCCTATGGCGATTATCAAGTGGAGTGGGAGAGAAATGGCCAGTTGATCGCCCGGCAACCCAAGAACCACAAAGAATTCAAGCACAGCCCTGTCATGCCGATTCTCCAGAGGTTTCAAACCAACGCCTGGATGGAGCAAATGGACAACCGGACACTGCGCACTCACGCCCAAGTCTGGAGCTCTCATTACAATCCCTACAATATCGGTTTGTATGCTTATGGTGATAGCGGTGGGCCGCGCATCCTTGGGACACCCGAAGTCACAGCCTTCTCCCAGCGGCTGGACTCCGGCGCATTTGAGTATAAGCACGAGAATTTCAACGTCGGGCCTCGGATAGAAACCGCCTATTTGAGAGACTTGGGATTCACCAGCAACAAGTGGCAGTTCAATGCGGATCACCCCATCATGCTGCTCCCGGGACGCTCTCACGTGCTGGCATATGAAAAGGCCGCTGAAATTGGGGTCGATCGCACGCAGGATTCATTCCTCTACGATGACAAGGTCAAGGACCTAACGGTGGAAAGCGTTTACCGAGACTTAGTTTACCATGTTCGCAACCCCGATTGGACGAGAGGTGGTGATGAACCCAGGTGGATCCCGGCTGACTTGCCCCCCAGTTTTGACATGAAAATTCTGATGAATTTGAAGTTTGCGTCCCTTCACACCGGGGTCGACGACAACTCTGGTGGAGGGGGCAACTTTGAGGTATGCCAATCGTTTTGGGCGCCTTTTGCGTGGGATGAAGCGAAAAATCGCCCCGGTAAAGTTTTTGATTTGGGGACGGTCTCGGCCGCCACTCTGAATGAAAACCTGATGGCCAGGCTTGGCTTCAATTTGCGAACCACCCGTGAAGCTGATGGGATCCGTCCTCTGGTCGATTCCAACATTCGTTGCATGTTTGGAAATACACGTTGGGACTCACCCTTGGGTGTCTCTTTGCTCGCCGCCTATTCTCCGGTGAATCAGGGAGTGGCAGATGAAATGGTCATGCAGATGGATACGGTGGATGCGCCGCGGGGCTACAGCTACTGGGGTGCGGATCGCGACTCCTTCAATGGTTATTCTCGCGTCATCCTGTTCGATATTCCACGCAGTGACTTGGTGTCTCTGGGCCAACTGCAGCATGCCAGTGCCGGGCGTTTCAGTTACGAGCCGACCTACATTGTGGGCAATTCTTACGCCAACCCCCGCATCTCGCAGACCGAATGGGTGGAAAGCATCACCGATAGTTTCAGCACCGCCGCGCGCGGTCTCGATATCTTTGCGATCAATGGCGGCTTCAACCTTTACGACGCTTCCTACCTGGTCAATGAGGTGCTCTGGGATTCCTACACCTTCACGACCATTCCGCAGGTCGCCGACAACGCGGATGGACTGGAGGAAGACGGACTCACCGATGCCCACTTCGAGGACTTGCTCCGTGGGGACGCCCAGCTCGCCAATGGCCGCCTCCTGCCTTACGTGCCGCCTGCATCCAGTTTTGACCGGGCGACCTTGCAGATGGAGAGCAGCCGCGCAGATGGCACCGGTGCCTTCTACCACAACGCCGGTCACGTGTTGGTGGACGGGGCCTTCAACGTCAACTCGACTTCGGTGGACGCCTGGGAGGCCTTTCTCTCAAGCACCCACTCATTGCCCTTCGCCAAGATGAACGAGGATGGCGAAGTCGCCAGTTTCGAAACGACCAGCAAGGTGCGCTTTCCACGAGTGCAAACCGTCTTCGGCGGAGCCATGAGCAAGGAGGACATGGATGAGAATTTCTGGACCGGTTTTCGCGAGCTCGAGCAGAGTGAAGTGCGCGAGTTGGCAGAGGCCATCGTCGAGGAGGTCGAAAAGCGCGGCCCATTCCTGAGCTTGGGCAGCTTTGTGAATCGCAGGCTTGAGGACGGGGAGTTGGGTGAGATGGGGGCCTTGCAGGCCGCTCTCGATGCGACGGTCAACCAGGGCATCGATCCAGAATTTGCAGCGGGCGAACAAGGCGCGGGCTTTCCCGGCCAGTTGCTGCAGGGAGACATTCTCCAAGCTTTGGGACCACGGATGACGGTCCGCTCGGACGTGTTCACCATCCGGGCCTACGGCGAATGCATCAGCGAGACCACCGGTGAGATACTTGCCCGTGCCTGGTGCGAAGCCAAGGTGCAGCGCTATCCGGATCCGGTAAACTGGAATGGAAGTGGTAATAGCTCGCTGGAGGAATTGGCGAATCCATCCTCCCCATTTGGGCGCCGTTTCGATATGATCTCCTTTCGATGGCTCAACCCCGAGGAAATTTAAGATGCGCTTAGTCCAGGCGGTAAGCATGGCCTTGGTGGTTCACCTGGTGGTGGTGCAGCTGCATGCCCAGCAGAAGCCGGTGGTCAGCGTCCGAACCCTGCAATTGGGTGGCGGAGAGATGCCCGATGTCTGGGTGAGAGCCAAGGATGCCGAAGGTCCAGTGAAGCTGGAATGGCTCACCTCACAACCCACCAGGCCGGTACTGGTGATTCATGATGGCAGCATCAAGGTCTTCCGCTATGCGCTCGGCGAAGATGGCAAACCCAAGGCCGACAACATCCAAGACATTCCGTTCCCCAGGGGGGCCAAGGAGGTGCTGTTGCTTGGACAGTTTAGCGATGGCAAGGCAAGTTACCGGGCCATCAAGGACCGCTTCCTCGATGCCAAGTTCAACGATTGGATGGCGATCAATACCAGCCCCAAGCCGGTGGCGATGCGCATTGGCCCGAAGGACAGCAAGCTGCTACGGGTCGATCCCGGCAAGTCGCTCATTTTCCGGCCCAAGATCGAGGAAAACAAGGGTGTGGAGATGATGGCCATGGTGGAGCACAAAGGAGAGATCAAGACCTTCCTCTCCTCCTACTGGCCAGCTTTTCCCAAGCAGCGAACCGTAATTTTATTTTATCAGGACGGGGAGAAGACGCGGGCAAAGCGCATTGGAGATCGCTTCGTGGAGCTCGAAGAGCAGAAAGCGCCGGTCGAGCCTTGAGTTGGCACGTTCGCTGCCTGATACAAGGCCTTACAGAACCATGAGTCTTCATCGATTTGATCAACGTGCGGGCGAGGTGCTCGGCGAGCTTGAAAGCAGTGGCACCCTCAAGAAGCTACGTTACGTCACCGGCCCCATGGGCCCCACCGTGAAGCTGGAAGGCGAGGGTGAGTTCATCGTGCTCTGCTCCAACAACTACCTCGGCTTGGCCAACCATCCCGAGGTGGTCGAGGCGACCCGCAAAGGCTTGGAGCAATACGGCGCGGGCACGGCTTCCGTGCGTTTCATCTGCGGCACCTTCGATGCCCACCGTGAATTGGAGGAGCGGCTGGCCAAATTCTCCGGAACCGAATCCGCATTGAGCTATGTCTCCTGCTGGAACGCCAACGAGGCGGCCATCTCCACTGCGGTCGGCAAGCAGGACGTGCTGCTCTCCGACGAACTCAACCACGCCAGCATCATTGACGCCTGCCGTCTGGCGCGCCCGCTGCGCCGCGAGGTTTACAAGCACCGCGACCTCGATGATTTGCGCGCCAAGCTCGAAGCGGCCAAGGACGAGGCCGAGATCACCTGGGTGGTGACCGATGGTGTGTTCAGCATGGAGGGCTCCGTCGCCGACATGAAAGCGCTGGTCGAGCTCTGCAAGGAATACGAGGCCGTGCTGATCATGGACGACTCCCACGGCGTTGGCCCACTGGGCAAGTCCGGCAAAGGCACGGCCGAGCATTGTGGGGTGTGGGGCGAGATTGACGTGGTCACCGGCACCCTCGGCAAGGCTCTGGGCGGTGCCGCCGGCGGTTACGTCGCGGCGAGCAAGCGCTTCACCGAAATTTTGGTTCAACGCAGTCGCACCAGTTTGTTTTCCAACGCCCTGCCCGTGCCCGTTGCCTGTGGCGCGGCCAAGGCGCTCGACATCCTCGAACGCGACACGAGCCTGGTTGATCGCCTTCACTCCAACACCGATCACTTGCGCAAGGGCCTGAGTGGTCTCGGCTTTGAGGTGCAGGATTCGCCTTCGGCCATCGTGCCCATCATGATCGGCGATGAGGCCGAGGCGATTCGCAAGAGCGAACGCCTGCTCGAGCTCGGGGTGTGGGTCGTGGCCTTCGGCTTTCCGGTGGTGCCGCGTGGTGAGGCCCGTCTGCGCGTGCAAGTGAGTGCCGCGCTGGAGGATTCCCACCTCGAGCAGATCCTCGATGCGTTTTCCAAGTTATGAAGGCCCTCTGCAAAAACGAAGCCAAGCCCGGCTTGGAGCTCTGCGATGTTCCCGAGCCGAAAATCGGCAGCCGGGAAGTGTTGATTCAGGTCGAAAAGACCGGCGTCTGCGGCACCGATCTGCACATCTACAATTGGGATGAGTGGGCGCAGCAGGCAGTCAAGGTGCCCAATGTGATTGGTCACGAGTTTGTCGGTCGCATTGTCGAGCTCGGCAAGGACGTGCACGACTTCAAGGTCGGCCAGCTGGTCAGCGGCGAAGGTCATCTGGTCTGTGGTCGATGCCGCAACTGCATGGCCGGACGTCGCCACCAATGCCGTGAGACGCGCGGAGTGGGAGTCAATCATCCCGGTTGCTTCGCGGAGTACATCGCGCTGCCCGATAGCAACCTGTGGCTGCATCGCGAGGACATCAATCTCGACGTCGCTTCCATCTTCGATCCCTTCGGCAATGCCGTGCACACCGCCCTCCAATTTCCCTGTTTGGGTGAGGACGTGTTGGTGACCGGTGCTGGGCCCATTGGCATCATGGGAGCCGCGGTTTGCAAGCACGCCGGCGCGCGCAAGGTGGTGATCACCGACGTCAATCCCACCCGCCTGGAGTTGGCCCGCAAGATGGGCATTGAGCACGCCATTGACGTCCGCAGCCAGAAGCTCAAGGACGTGCAGAAGGAGCTCGGGATGAGGGAGGGCTTCGACATTGGCCTTGAGATGTCAGGCAACCCCCAGGCCTTTCAGGACATGATCGCCAACATGAATCACGGCGGCAAGATTGCCATGCTCGGCATTCCCAGCGGCCAGATGGGCATCGATTGGAACAAAGTGATTTTCAGCATGCTCACCCTCAAAGGCGTCTATGGCCGTGAAATGTACGAAACCTGGTACATGATGTCCGCCCTGCTGGATGGAGGTTTGGACATCGAACCCGTGATCACTCACCGCATGGGATATGAAGACTTTGAAAAAGCCTTTGAGGTGATGAATTCGGGAGAGTCGGGTAAAGTGGTGCTCAACTGGAGGTAGGTCGCTGCGCTCCTGTCATGAGTCATTGGTCATGAGGCTGGCTGTAGCGGCGGTCTATGACCGTCGACATCTTTCCAACGACCAGCACGCTTCCGTTCGCTCGGGGACATGCAATTCTTTGGCGCAGCCAAAGTTGCCTGTCCCCATCATGTGAGCGAAGCCGACGGGCTTGAGTGCTAAGCCGCAGCAGGCTCGACAAATGAGTCACTAGGTCACTACATTTACCTACCGCATCACTACATCCAGTGACATGCCACTAATACCAGTGACCTAGTGATGTTGGATAACAATACTGTTCGCTACAGAAATGAAGACCTACCTTATCGCCGCTCTCATTTTGGCCACGGCCTCATTATTTCCAGCCCATGCGAGCTATCGCGATCACAAG
>JAWVYP010000130.1:0-7698 GCA_033722655.1 Akkermansiaceae bacterium
CCGTCCTTGTGGACTTTGCCTTCATCGCCGGTCTGGTGGTGTTGGGGATGGTGCTGATCGAGGATCTGCAGGCCAAGTGGAACCAGAAATACGCCGCCCAGATTTCAGAGAAGGTGAGCGATGCCTCCGAGGCTCTGGCCGGCAAACTCGATAGCTGGGGAGTGGTGGATGCCCGGGAGAAGATCCAGAAGGCGGTGGACAACAACCTGGAGAACCTCCAGCAGATCGAATTCGAGCGGATCTGGACCTTCGGAACGGGAGTGCTCGGTCAATTGCTCGGGTTTTTCGGCATCACCGTCATCTTTTTCATCCTGATGATCTTCATGCTCTCGGAAGGGGACCGATTCGGGCGCCGTCTGCAGGCCATCACAAAGGCCAATGGCCCCGACATCGCGCGCATGCTCAAGGCGAGCCGCGACATCCAGCGCTACCTGGCCATCAAGACAGTCGTCAGCCTGATAACCGGATTTCTCGCAGGTCTGCTGTGTTGGGCGGTGGGTCTCGATTTCTATCTGCTCTGGGGCATCGTTGCCTTCGCCCTCAACTTCATACCGGTGATCGGCTCACTGGTGGCGGGGATTCCTCCGGTCATCCTGGCGCTGATCATGTCCGGAGTACCCAGTGCCGTGGTGGTGGCCAGTGGCTATCTCCTAATCAACAATTTTTTGGGCAATCTCATCGAGCCGGTCCTGGTCGGCAAGCGCTTCGGAATCTCGACCTTGGTGGTTGTGATCTCCGTCATGTTCTGGGGCTGGGTCTGGGGACCCTTCGGCATGCTCCTGGCCGTGCCGCTGACCATGACGCTCAAGGTATTCTTGGATGGCAGCAGCGAGCTGCGCTGGCTCGGAGTGGCCATTGCCGGGGGCAATCCTGCGGAACCCACCAGCATCACCCGCAAGCTGGAGCGACTGGATGGCGAGAGCTCCGAGTCGACCGAAGAAGCGGGCAAGATCGAGGTTTGAAGCGGCAGGCTTCGCGGGCCGCCGCGAACTTGGCGGAATTCACTGGAATTGTCCCCGAGGCCAGCCATCTTGCGCGCAGATGACGCGTTTTCAGAAACTGGCTGCGGCGGCCCTGCTCTCGGTCCTGTTCTTGATCTTTGTGGGGGCAACTGTCCGGGTAACGGGAGCCGGCATGGGTTGCCCGGATTGGCCCACCTGCTGGGGCTGCTTGATTCCGCCCACTTCGGTGGAGCAGGTGGATTTCGATAAGTTGCCGATCGAGCGTTTCCAGCGCAAGGCGGAGCGCATGGGGCGAGATCCTGCCGAAATCACCGAAGCGAGCCTGCGCGAGGAATTCAACGCACGCCACGTCTGGACCGAATTCATCAACCGTCTCTGCAGTCTGCCCGTCGGGCTGTTTTCCCTGGCCACATTCATCGCGGCCTTTGGACAACTTCGCAAGCGGCCTTGGGTATTCGTCATGGCATTTGCCAGCCTACTGGTCGTCTTGATCAACGCTTGGATGGGAGCGCGGGTGGTTTACAGCGGGCTCCAACCCGGTGTGTTGACCGCCCACCTGGCCCTGGCCATGGCTCTGACTGGAATGTTGGTCTTCTGCATCTGGGGTGGCTGTGACCAGCCAACGCGTATTCCGATTACCGGCGCAGCGAGGGCCTCGTCCCGGAGCCTGGTCACTTTGCTGCTGATCTTGGTGATCGCCGAGGGAATTTTGGGTGCCCAGGTGCGCGAAATGACCGACGAACTCGCCAAGGGCCACGGCGATTTGCCCCAGGACCTCAGTCGATCCAGCTGGATTGGCCAACTGGAGTCCTCCTGGCTTTATTTGGCCCATCGCAGTGGCTCCTGGCTGATCCTGGTCCTGGCCAGCCTCTGCTGGTGGCATTCGCGCCGCAGGCAAGAGGGGAAGAGCCAGCACTGGGCGGAACACGGGGTTCTGGGCATCGTCTGGCTGCAAATGGGCCTGGGCGTCATCATGGCCCAGATCCATATCTACTCCTGGGTGCAAGTGCTCCATGTCGGTTTGGCGGCCGTTTTGCTCAGTTTGCTGTGGTTCTGGCGATTTGCACTCAGCGATCCCAAAGGGGACATGCCAGCGCCCGAATCTGCCAAAAACCCCTAAAAAGCTTGGGTTTTCACAGTTTTGGGCTCGTCAGTACCGTCAGCCGCATGCTAGGTTTTGCCAGAAATAAGGGTTTTATTGAGCCAAACTTGGCACGAAGGGTGCTTATTCAACCTCACCCATCATTTAATCCACCGAATCTTATGAAAAAAATCGAAGCGATCATCAAACCGTTCAAGCTTGAAGAAGTCAAGGAGGCCCTCGCCGAGGTGGGTGTGCAAGGAATGACTGTCACGGAAGTCAAAGGTTTCGGCCGCCAAAAGGGCCACACTGAAATCTACCGTGGTTCCGAATACACCGTCGACTTTCTTCCCAAAGTGAAGATCGAGATCATTGTGGATGACGATCAGGCTGACAGCGTTGCCGAAGTGATCGTGAAGAGCGCCAACACCGGCAAGATCGGTGACGGCAAGGTCTTCATCTCCGGCGTGGACCAAGCCATCCGTATTCGCACGGGTGAAACCGGTCCCTCTGCGGTGGCAGTGAACTGATTCGATTTCATGGCATTTACTCCAGCCGGCGGTTCCCATCATGGGAATCGCCGGTTTTTTGTGCCGTTCTGGATCCGATAGAATTCGTCTCAATCACGGCTCCTGATCAGCGCAGGGATTGGCGCCAATCCTGCCAGGCCCGACCGAGGAACTGACTGGTATCCGTGGCGCTGAGGCTCTCGGGAGATTGCTGACGAATGGCTAGTTCTGCGGCCCGTCCACAGAGCCAGGCGCCGAGTGAGGCAGCATTGCGTGGAGAATCCCCGAAGGCGAGTCGGGCACCGACGACGCCCGAAAGGAGGTCGCCCTGGCCACCGGAGGCCATTCCGGCATTGCCGGTGGCATTGCATCGCAGGGAATGACCCTGGGCTGCGATGAGGCTGCGCGAGCCCTTGAGCAGGAGAGTGGCCGGCCACTCCTCTGCAAAGCGCCTGGCCGACTCCTCACGCTCCAGCGATCCAAGCTTCGGGGCAAGCCGTTGGAATTCGCCAGGGTGGGGGGTGATGACGTGGTGGGATTGCAGCAGGTCGAGCGCCTTGTGGGCGGCTATGGCATTGAGCGCATCGGCATCCAGGATGGTGGGTAGCGGGGAGTCCGAGATCCACTTGCGGAGTGCCTCCCAGGCCTCTTCATCCAGTTTTCCCAGCCCGCAACCGACCACCCGCGAGTCGGCATCTCCGCTTGGCACCTCGGCGATGGCGGAGTAGCCGGCGACGATGATTTCGGGTGGGCAGATGCAGCGGACGGTTTCCACAATGGATTCAGGCACATGCAGCCGCACCAGGCCCGCACCCCCGCGCAGGGCTCCGATGGCGGCAATGGCTGCAGCTCCCGGGTAGCTCGGGGAGCCGACCAGCATCCTGACGCTGCCGACACTGCCCTTATGGCTGTCGTGGGATCTCGGGGGCTTGCCGGCGTTGAGTTCCTGGGGGCAGATCATTTCCACCCCGCTTTGGCCTTCGCGCTTGAGGATGTCGACGGGCACGATGGCCAATGCGCCGGTGTGCTTGGTGCAAGTGCTGCGCAACAAGCCGGCCTTCGCATTGGCAATCATTAGGGTCTGATCGGCCACCACTGCGCCCTCCGAAACTTCTCCCGTGTCCGCATTCACTCCAGACGGAAGGTCCACGGCGAGCACGAGGGCGCCGTCCTGCTGGCGCATGCGCGACATTTCATCAACCAGTTCATCGAGCGGTGCCCGGGGTGATCCCTTGCTGCCCGTGCCTAGCAAGCCGTCCAGCATGAGTAGTGGGCGCGGGCAGGCATGGGTCCGTGGTGGTTTCTCGAGCTTCGCATCTGCGCCGAGCCGGTTCGCATGCTCCCGCACCAGGGGAGAGCAATCCTGCAGTGCATGACCGGCACGATAGCCAACCTGCCAGCCGTATTCATCGCGCAACAACTGCAGGGCCACCAGCGCGTCTCCCGCATTGTGGCCCTTGCCCAGATAGGCGATGGCGGTGCCGGGGCGGGGGTGGAGATGGTGTATGGTCCTGCCCAGGGCTCTTCCGGCAGTTTCGAGCAGCCTGGCTTCATCCCAGCCCTGTTGCGCGGCAGACTTTTCTGCTTGCAGCATTTCCTCAACGGTAAGTGCATCGGCCATGCCGACACCTTAACCCATCAGCGAGCAGATAAAAGCGCCTTTGGGAGTGTGCCCAACAGGACCTGAGTGCCATTACGCATCATCCACCTCAACCGGAACGACGGTAGCGCTGAATTCCACCCAGCGATGCAAAACGGCCGACGTCGGAATTTTAAGTCCCAGTCGCCGACGCGCATCCAAGCAGCTCAACCGGAACGACGGTAGCGCTGAATTCCCTCCGCGATGCCGCGGGCGATGGCTTCGCGAAAATAGGCGGACTTCATGCGGTCTCGCTCCTTGCTGTGGCTGATGAATCCTCCCTCGACCAGAATGGCAGGCATCTTGGTGTTGCGGATGACGTAGTAGCGCCCGAATTTGACGCCGCGGTCGTTGGCGCGGGTGTAGCGAACGATGCCGCGCTGCACATAGCTGGCGAGCTTCTTGCCCGACGTTCCGTAGTAGAAGGTTTCGAGTCCGCTGACATGGCTCTTCCAGGTGGAATTGTAATGGACGCTTACAAAGATCGAGTTGCTGTAACGGTTGGCGATGCGGCAACGCTCCGGCAGGGAGACAAACTGATCACTGCGGCGGGTCATGACCGTACGATAGCCCATGTTGCGCAGGGCCTTCTCGAGACGGTAGGCGGTGTCCAGAGCGAGATGCTTCTCGTAGACCTTGCCGTAATGCCCGCCCTTGTCGCGACCTCCATGTCCGGGGTCAATGATGACGGTGCGGAAGTTGGCCGCATTGAGCAGGGGACTGCTGGCGATGACGATCAGCCACGCAGCAAGCAGACCAGGCAGGGATTGCCGGATGTTGGAAGAGAGAGGGAACACTGAATGTTAACTAAACTTAAGTTTTCTCAGAGTTTGTAAAGTCTATTTTAAAAAAAATGTCAGGAAAAGACCGCACTTGGCCGGTTTCAGGGTCGTTCGGTGACACTGCGGATTTTCGCCCGTTGTTCGGCTTCGAATTCCGGGTCAAAGAGGATGCTGTTGGTGACCCGGACTTCGCCATTGTCGAACACGGTCAGCTTGGGATCGCCGACGGATGTGCGGCGGTGCATTTGGGAGGTCTTGATCTCTCCGTCCGGAGAGATGCGGTAGTGGAACCAGGTGTTGGGATTCGAGAGAAAAAGAATGTGGGCGTGCTGCTCGCGATCCACGACCATGCTCGGCTTGCGCATCATCAGGACATTGCCGAGCGAGGAGGTGCGCAGGATGCGGCCGGTGTCCTCATCCTCGATCTGGATGTAGAGCTGGGTGTTCTTGTCGCCGCGAAACTCGATGACCCGGTATTCCCGGGTCGATTTGCTGGCTCCCGCCTTGCCGACTTTCTGTTTCCAGTAGAGCCGGCCGGAGCTCAATTGAAATTGTTCGCGTCCGGTAGAGGTGCCATCGAGCGACTTGTCATTGGGCCGGATGACGGCCGAGACCTTGTAATTTCCCTCCTGGTTGAGCTGGAACTGCCGGGTCAGGTTGAAATCCTTGGCGAGGCTCTCGCCGGCACCGATGCGGATGGGCTTGGGATTGATGGGTGCCCGAGCGTGAACCGGTTTGCCGTTCATGGTTTTGACGATGAAGCTGATCCAGGGCATGCGGTTGCCATGCAGGATCTGCTCTTCGCCTGTGTAATTGGTGAGGGTGACCCGCACCATGACGGGCTCGCCGACCAGATGCTGCTTCTTGTGAAGCTTGATGCTGCCGGAAAACTGGGCCTGCGCGACACCACTGCAGAGCGCGGCGAGCATGACCAGAGCAAAGGATCGAAGGAACATGAACAACACCAATAATGGACCGGGGGCCAGATTTGAATCAAAATGGAGAGTTTTTTTTGGTCTGCCAGGCCGACCCAAGGACGCACGATCGTGCCGGATTGACCAACCGACGTCTCGGCAGAAGGTGCAGCTAACTCGCTGCTTACGGGCTTGGCGAACCATTACGGAATTGGCAGAATGATGCATGGCCCGTCGACCCCGTGACCTGCCCGCCCATTTCGAACTCGAACCCGAATTGCTCGATCAGCTCACTGAGCGGCCGGGTTTCCAGCGTTGTTTCGATGGTGAGGGCGAATTGCTGTTGGTGGTCCACGACCTGCCCGTTCCCGGGGTGCCGGAACGCCAGCCCGTCTATTTCTGGAAGCGTGCGGATGATGTCTGGATGCAGTCCAGCGGTGAGGGGCTCGGTGAATTCAAGAAACTGCTGGATCGCTACGCCCAGACCATTGACGACCACGAACTCCAGTTGGAACAGGCCGACAGTGCCTCCGACCTGTTTCCCATCCTGCGCCATTCCGGTCCCATCAGCCGCTCGCTGCGCAACATGGCCGGAGTGATCGAGCAGGTGCTGCAGATCGACACCGACGACCGGGAGTTCATGGCCCTGCGCGACCGCGTGCGCGAAATCGACCGTGCCGCGGAGCTGCTGCATCTCGATGCCAAGATGGAGCTCGACTTCCTGCGGGCAGAGCAGGCGGAGATCCAGGCCGAGTCCACCGAGCGGCTCAATCACATTGCGTTTCGCCTCAACCTGCTGGCTGGCTTCTTCCTGCCGCTGGTCGCCTTCGCGGGGCTCTTCGGAATGAATGTCGACCTGCCGGCATTCATCCAGCCCATGTTCTGGGGCATCTTCTTCGGTGGCCTCGCCATCGGCCTCTGCCTGCTCTACTTGGTCGGCTACAATACCGGCAGCCTGTTCAAGCTGCCCAAGAAGGGCCGCAAGAATCGCCAGGACCGGGACTGAGGGTCAGTCGAGGGAGGGAACGCTGGTGGCAGGATCGGTTTCGGCCTCGTAATCGACACCGTCCAGACCGAAGCCGAAGAGCTTGAGGAAGCTGCTCTGGTAGCCCTCGAAGTCGCCCAGTTCGCTGAGATTGTCGGTGTTGACCTTTTCCCAGGCCTCGGCCACGGCCTGTTGCACGGGGGCGGCCATTTCCCAGTCGTCGATGCGGATGCGGCCGGCCTCGTCCGGGTCGGGACTGCTGTGGCGTTCGCGGAACAGGCGATCCATCTGCTCGATGCAGTCCTCGTGGGTGCCCTCGGCCTTCATGACCTTGTAGAGCAGGGAGATGTAGAGGGGGACCACCGGGATGGCGGAGCTGGCCTGGGTGACTAGGGCCTTGTTGACCGAAACCCAGGCCTTGCCGTTCAGGCCGGAGAGCTTTTTGGTGATGGCCTTGGCAGCACGCTCGAGATCCTCCTTGGCCTTGCCGATGGTGCCGTTCTTGTAGATGGGCCAGGTCAATTCGGGGCCGATGTAGGAGTAGGCGTAGGTGGTGGCTCCCTCGGCGATGAGGTCCTGCTCGAGCAGGGCGTCGATCCACATCTCCCAATCCTCACCACCCATTACGGCGACGGTTTCCTCGATGTCGTTGCCTTCGGCCGGCTCGAGGGTGACGGTGTCGACTTCGCCGGTTCCGGTGTTGAGATTCTTCTGGGTGTAGCTCTCGCCGATGGGTTTGAGCACCGACTTGTGGACTTCGCCGGTTTTGGGGTGGGTGCGGCGCGGTGAAGCCAGGCTGTAAACGATGCAGTCGACCTGCCCCAGA
>JAWVYP010000131.1:0-7678 GCA_033722655.1 Akkermansiaceae bacterium
CGTCCGCAGCTTCGCCGTCGACTCGCTTGTCCCGCCATAGCTCCGCGAAGCGGGCGAAGGCGGATCGTCCGCTGGAGGAGCTTACACTCCTCGCTCATTGGCTTGCACTCCCTTCGGTCGTCCGCAGCTTCGCCGTCGACTCGCTTGTCCCGCCATAGCTCCGCGAAGCGGGCGAAGGCGGATCGTCCGCTGAGGCCGCTTGCTGAGCTAGCACACCCTTCGGACCTCCGCGCGGGCTTGCCTGCGTACGATACTGCCGCGATGCGATCCTGCGCACAAAGTTGAATGCCCTTCAGCGGACGACGGTGCCGCGGCGTAAGCCGCGGGGAGGAGTGCAAGCGATCTTCGACGGTGCCGCGGCGCATCCGCGGGAAGGAGTGCAAGCGATCTTCACTCCCATGCCGGGAGCCCGAAATGCTCGGGCAAGGCCGTGCGTGGCCTCATGGTGAGCACCTCCGGCTCGCCGTCGGTCACCAGCACCGTGTGCTCGTAATGGGCGGAGGGCTTGCGGTCGCCGGTGATCACCGTCCATCCATCGTCCAGGATGCGCACACTCGCCACGCCGGCATTGACCATGGGCTCGATGGCCAAAACCATCCCAGGCTGGAGGACCGGGGTCTTGCCGGAGGGCCGGTAGTTGGGAATTTGCGGCTCCTCATGAAGCTTGCGTCCTACCCCGTGCCCCACAAACTCGCGCACGACGCTGAAGCCCTGCGGCTTAACGAAATCCTCGACCGCAGCACACAGCTCGGCAAGGCGGATGCCTGCCCGGGCCTGGTCGATGGCGCGGAAGAGGGACTCCTCGGTGACGGCGAGCAGCCTCTGGGTTTCGGTCGGTATGTCCCCGATCGGAACCGTGGTGGCGTTGTCGCCAATGAAGCCTCCCTTGACGATGCCCACATCAATGCTGATCACGTCACCGGGCAGGATCTTGCGCTCACCGCCAATGCCGTGTACCACCTCCTCGTTGACCGAGATGCAAGTGTAGCCGGGAAACCCGCGATACCCGAGGAAGGCGCTCTCGCAGTCATGCTCCTCCATCAAGTCAGCGGCCAGCCGGTCGATTTCACCAGTAGTGCGGCCGGGAGCGGCCTCGGCTGCCACGGCCTGCAGGATGGTGGAAGCCACTTGGCCGGCCTTGCGCATGGCCTCGATTTCGTGATCCGACTTGATCGGAATGCGGGGTTTGCGTTTGGCCACGGGTTCAGGAGGTCGGATGTTCAGGAAGGGGATCGGCTGCCGAGTTGCGCCAGCAGTTGGTCAGTGACTTCATCGCGAGGTCCGGTGGCATCGCAAGCACAAAGCACGCCGCGTTGGCGGTAGCGCTCAACCAACGGACTGGCGGAATCGAGAAAGGCCTGATGCCGACTGAGGAAATTCTCCAGGCTGTCGTCCTCTCGGGACTCGGCGTTCTCGCCGCATTCGGGGCAGGCAGCGCCTCTGAGCTCCCCCACCCCGCCGGACCATCGGCAGGATGGACATTCGACCCGGCCGGCGATGCGCTGCTCAAGCCGCTCGACTGGAGCCTCCAGGCAGATGGCGGCGTCCAGTTGCTGCGAACGCTCCTGCAGCCATTGATCGAGGAATTCAGATTGCTTCAGGCTGCGCGGAAAGCCGTCGAGAATCCAGGCCTTCCCCGCCTGCTCCAGCCACTCCCCCACCATCTCGCACATGCAGTGATCGGGCAGATAGCCGCCACGATCGAGGATGGGCTTTGCCATGGCTCCGATGGCGCTGCCCTTGGCCATGTGCTCACGCAGCAGCGCACCGGTACTGAGGTATTGCAGGCCGAGCGCCTTCGCCAGTCGGCGTGCCTGAGTGCCCTTGCCACTGGCTGGGGGCCCGATGACGATCAGGCGCATGGCTTGGTCATCGGACACGTCCCTGGGCTTGTCGGTTACTGGTACAGCTTGGCCGTGATCGCAATGATGATCAGTGCGGCAACCACCACCCAGAGATAGACCAGAGCGCCACGGGCCGAGGCCGTGGAGGCATTCTGACTGAGGCGGTCATAGCGGCCCTTCAGCTTGCCCTTGCGCAGGAAGCCGTCGTAGTGCTTCTGCAGCAGCTGGGTTTCCACCTGGCGCATCACGTCAAGCACCACACCCACCATGATGAGCAGCGAGGTGCCGCCGAAGAACTGAAGGACCAGCGAGCCGGGAGGCAGGCCGAGGGGCTTGCCCACGAAGGCGGGCAGACAGAAGAGCAGGGTGAGGAAAATGGCACCGGCAAAGGTCAGGCGCGTCATCGTGTAGTCGAGGAAATCTGCGGTCGGCTTGCCGGGGCGCTGGCCGGGGATATAGCCCCCGTTGCGCTTGAGGTCCTCGGCCACCTGGGAGGGCTGGAACATCATCGCCACCCAGAAGAAGGAGAACAGGAAGATGCCGACGCCACCGAGGATGAAAAACCACATGCCACCCATGGACAGCTCGTCGTAGAGGCGGGTGGCCCAAGGCTGGTCAGCGAAGAGCCAGCGCAACATCAGCGGTGGCAGGCCGAGCACCGCGGTGGCGAAGATGATAGGCATCACGCCCGCATAATTGACCTTGAGGGGGAGGTACTGAGTCTGGCCTCCGTATTGCTTGCGGCCGACCACGCGCTTGGCGTACTGGACGGCAATGCGGCGCTGGCCCTGGGTAATGGCGATGGTCGCGGCAATCACGATCAAGAGCAAGATGATCATCAGCACCATCTTGATGGAGTTGAAGGCCACGTCCCCCTGGGTGAAGTAGTCCCAGGCCTGGATCAGGGCTCCCGGGAGGGCCGAGATGATGTTGACGGTAATGATGATGGACACCCCGTTGCCGATGCCCTTTTCGGTGATCTGGTCACCGATCCACATCAGCAGCATGGTGCCGGCGACAATGGTGAGCACGGTCAGTGGAATGAAATACCAGGTAGGCTCAACCAAGTCCCCATATTCTTCGATGCCGCTGAGGTAGAAGATCTGCTCTGGATTGAGCAGGGTGCGGGCGACAAAGATGCCCTGCACCAGCGCAATTGCGATGGTGATGTAGCGGGTGTACTGGGTGATTTTCTGGCGACCGCCATCCTCACGGGCCAACCTCGAAAGCTTGGGCACGACTGCGGTCATGAGCTGCACCATGATGGAGGCGGAGATGTAGGGCATGATGCCCAGCGCAAAGATGCCTGCCTGCTGCAGACCACCACCGGCAAAGACGTTGAGCAGGGCGGTGACGCCTCCCGTTGGATCGGTCGGATCCTTTTTCTGCATGTCCTCGAGATAGGCATTGATGACGCTGGCATCCACGCCCGGAAGCGTGATGTGGACACCGAGGCGGACAATGACGATGAGGCCAAGCGTGAACAGGATGCGGTCCCGGAGTTCAGGAACCTTCCAGGTGTTGGCGAATGCGGAAATCATGGTCGGGATCTAGGGAAGTATGGGATGGGAAAATTCAGCAGGGAGTCGTATGGGTAGACGCGAAGAAGAAGCGCCGAAGCGCTTCCTCTGCGTCCAAGGAGTTGGCGGGCAGCTGAGGCTCAGGCCTCCTTGATGCTGCCACCGGCCTTCTCGATCTTTTCGCGAGCGGAAGCGCTGAGCTTGTCCACCTCGACGGTGAAGGACTTTTCCACTTCGCCGTCACCGAGCAGCTTGACCTTGTCGCAGCGGCCGTTGATCAGGCCCTTCTCGCGCAGCGACTCCTCGTTGATCACGGCACCCGCTTCGAAGTGGTTGTCGAGGTCACCGACGTTGGCCACACCGAAGGTGTCGCGGAAGTCGTGGTTGTTGAAGCCGCGCTTGGGCAGGCGGCGGTGCAGGGGCATCTGGCCACCTTCGAAACCGACGCGGGTGCCGCTGCCGGAACGGGCCTTCTGGCCTTTGTGGCCCTTGCCGGAGGTCTTGCCGAGGCCGGAGCTCTCGCCGCAGCCAAGACGCTTGACGCGCTTCTTGGAACCGGGGTTGGGGCTGTAGTTGTGAATTTGCATGATGCAGTGGGGTTGAATCGTTTAGATTGCCTTCTCTTTCTTTTTCTTGCCGCGCAGATTCATGATCTGGTCGCGGGTGCGGAGCTCAGAGAGCGCCTTGATGGTGGCCTTGACCACATTGGCGTGGTTGGAGGAGCCCATCGACTTGCCGAGCACGTCACGGATGCCGACCGCCTCGCAGACGGCACGGACACCGCCGCCGGCGATGATGCCGGTACCGGGAGAGGCGGGCTTGAGAAGCACCTTGCCACCACCGTATTCGGCGTAGATTTCATGCGGGATGGAATCTCCGGCGAGGTTCATCGTCTCGAGCTGCTTGCGCGCAGCCTCGCTGGCCTTGCGAATGGAGTCGGCGACCTCGTTGGCCTTGCCGAAGCCGAGGCCAACCTTGCCCTTCTTGTTGCCGGTGACGACCAGTGCGGAGAAGCTGAAGCGGCGACCGCCCTTGACCACCTTCGCACAGCGGTTGATGAACACGACCTTTTCGGAGAGTTCGTTGCCTTCTGCATCGGTCGGAGCCTGTCGCTCGTCGCGACGAGGACCACGGGAAGCCGGACGGTTCTGCTTGTTGCTGGCAGCAAACTGCTTGGCCTTTTCTTGGGCCGCCTCGGGAGAGGGACCGTCGGTGGCTGTAGCGGCTGCAGGCGCGGCATCCGCCTCGGGCTTGGCCTCCTGGCCGGAGGTCTCAGCCGACTTCTCGGTGGCCTTCTCGGCTTTCTTGGCGGCTTCCTGGGTGGCTGCATCCGCAGCTTCCTTGTCGTCGGGAGCTTCGTTGGCAGGAGTTTCGTTGTCTGAAGTAGTTACCATGATGGGGTCAGGTCAGTGCTTAGAATTTGAGGCCGGCTTCGCGGGCAGCGTCGGCAAGGGCTTTGACCTTGCCGTGATAGAGGTGACCGCCACGGTCGAAGACCACGGCACTGATTTTGGATCCTTGGGCGCGCTCGGCGAGCAGCTTGCCCACTTTCTGGGCGCTCTCGACATTGGAGGAAGCCTTCTCGAACTCCTTGTCCATGGTGGATGCGGCCACCAGCGTCTTGCCTTCGACGTCGTCGATGACTTGGGCGGTGATGTGCTGGTTCGAGAAGTGAACCGCGAGGCGCGGGCGTTCGGCCGTACCGGTCACCTTGCGCCGGATGCGCTTGTGAATCCGCTGGCGGATCGTCTTGCGTTTGATGGTGCTCATGTTGGCGAAATGGTTGGGGGTTATTTACCGACGCTCTTGCCTTCCTTGCGGCGAACGTATTCGTCCACGTAGCGGACGCCCTTGCCCTTGTAGGGCTCGGGGGGATAGAAGCTGCGGACCTCGGCGGCGAACTGGCCGACGAGCTGCTTGTCGATGCCTTCGACCTTGATCTTGGTGTTTTCATCCACCGTGACGGTGAGGCCTTCGGGGATGGGGTGAAGCAGCGGGTGGGAGAAGCCGAGCGAGAGGTCGAGGTCCTTGCCCTTGACCGCTGCACGCATGCCCACACCGTGGATTTCGAGGTTCTTGGAGAAGCCTTCGGAGACGCCGTGGATCATGTTGGAGACCAGGCTGCGACAGGTGCCGTGCAGCGCGCGGTGCTCACGCTTTTCGCTGGCGCGGGTCAGGACGACCTCGCCGTCTTCGGTCTTGATGGAGATGCCCGCAGGCAGGGTGAAATCGAGCTTGCCTTTGGGGCCCTCGACCACGACCTCGCTGCCGTTGATCTTCACTTCGACCTTGTCGGGAAGTGCGATTGGTTTGGTGCCGACTCGTGACATGGTATTGGTTTCCTTTCTCTGGATTGGGTTTTACCACACGTAGGCGAGGAGCTCGCCGCCGAGTTTCTGCTTCTTGGCACTGCCGCCGGACATCACGCCTTTCGAGGTCGAAAGGACGGCAATGCCGAGGCCCGACATGACGCGCGGGATGTCACCGGAGCCGACGTAATGACGACGGCCTGGGCGGGACACGCGCTTGAGATCGGTCAGCACCGCACGGCCGTCCACGTAACGTGGCTTGACCTTGATTTCGGTGATGGAACCGGTCTGGACTTCGAAATTCCAGATGTAGCCCTCTTCCTGCAGGATCTTGGCGATATCTGCCTTGATGCGGGAATGGGGAACGGTGAACTCCTCCTTGCCGGCACGGGCAGCGTTCTTGAAGCGCGTGAGGAAGTCGGAGATGGGATCGGTGAGAACTGCCATAATCTTAAAGGTGTTGAATGTTCTTGGGTTAGGCGGTGGCGGCTTCGGCCTCGCTGGCCTTCTTGAGATCGCGGAAGGGCATGCCGAGTTCGGTGAGAAGTGCGCGGCCTTCGGCGTCGGTGTTGGCAGTCGTGACGAAGATCAGGTCAAAGCCGATCTGGCGCTTGATCTGGTCGAGTTCGATTTCCGGGAAGATCGACTGGTCCTGGATACCGAGGGCAAAGTTGCCACGGCCATCAAAGGACTTGGAGGAAATGCCACGGAAGTCACGGATGTTGGGAGAGGTGATGTGGATGAAGCGGTAGAGGAACTCCCACATGCGGGCACCACGGAGGGTGACGCGGGCACCGAGGACTTCGCCCTGGCGCAGCTTGAAGTTCGCGACCGACTTCTTGGCGTAGGTCATGGAAGGACGCTGGCCGGTGATCTTCTGGATTTCGATCACGGCATCATCCACCGCCACCTTGCGGTCCGGGGCCTTGCCCATGCAGGAGGTGACGACGATTTTCTCCAGGCGGGGACCCTGGTGGACATTGGCGTAGCCGAGCTTCTCTTTGAGAGCCGGGATCACCTTGTCCTGGTAGTGTTGTAGTAGTGCGGGGGTGCTCATGGTGTTTTGCGGGTCAGCGCGGTTGGTATTGGATTGCGCTTAAGCGCGGGCAAAGGCGTTTGACGGCCTCAGCCCACTTTCTTGACGTTGGAGATGTGGACAGAGCCGTCGATGGTCTTGATGCCTCCCTGCTGGTCGGCTTCGGTGGGGCGGGTCGCCTTCTGGACAGGGACAGCACCCTCGACCACCACACGGTCGCCGGCAATGCTCAGCACGGTGCCGCGCTTGCCCTTGTGGTTGCCAGTGGTGATTTCGACTTCGTCGCCTTTTTTGACGTGGGTCTTGATACGGCTCATGGGATGAAAGGAGTCAGGGTTGGATCAGAGAACCTCGGGAGCGAGGGACACGATTTTCATGAAGGCCTTGTCGCGAAGTTCACGGGCGACGGGGCCGAAGATGCGGGTTCCGCGGGGATTATTGTCCTTGTCGATGATGACCACGGCGTTGTTGTCGAAGCGCAGAATCGATCCGTCTTCACGGCGGATCGGGGCTGCAGTGCGGACAATCACGGCCTTCACCACCGAACCCTTCTTGATGGAAGCGGTCGGGATCGAATCGCGGACGTGGGCGGTGATGACATCACCAATGGAAGCGCTGCGGCTGCGTTTGCCGAGCACACCGATCATTTTTGCGCTGCGTGCACCGGTGTTGTCGGCGACGTCGAGCATGGATTCCATCTGGATCATGGCGGAGTGGGATTGGGGTTGGAGGGGTGGAAAAGTGACTGGAGCGGGATCAGTGCGAGAGCACCTCGGCGAGGGCCCAGCGCTTGAGCTTGGAAACCGGACGGGTCTCGACGATGCGCACGCGGTCGCCGATGGCAGCTTCGCCCTTCTCGTCGTGGACGTAATACTTCTTGGATTTCTTGACGATCTTCTTGAAGCGCGGGTGCGGGACGCGGGCAATGTGCTCGACGACGATGGTCTTGTCCATCTTGTTGGAGATGAC
>JAWVYP010000132.1:0-7641 GCA_033722655.1 Akkermansiaceae bacterium
ACCTTGTCGGGCTCCAGCACCCACAGCCTGCGGCGCGCCATGTAGACGAGAAGGAAATAGGCCGCCACGAATCCGGCCAAATAGGCCAATCCATACCAGCGCAGCTGGACGGCCTCGGTAATTTTCCAGATCACCGGATTCAGATCGTGGACGTAGGTGGCGGTCACGGCTGCAGCAGACAGCATCCGCACCGTCCAAGCAAGTCATGAGGGAGGCAATTCGACGTTGGCACAGGCCCCGGTTTCGGGTTCTCCTTCGGCCGTGGATTACTCCGCCCTCATCGCCAAACGCCGCGAGCGCTTCTCCGAACTGGAGGAAGCGGTGGGCGACCCCGACCTATTCTCCGATCCCAAGCGCGCCACCGGCATCCTCAAGGAGCACCGCCAGCTCAAGGCCGCCATCGATTTGTGGGAGGACAAGGAGGAGACCGAGAAGCAGCTCGCCGAGAACCAGGAACTCGCCAAGAACGAGGATCCCGAGATGGCCGAGATGGCCAAGGAGGAAATCCCCGGTCTCGAAGCCAAACTCGAAAAGCTCTCCGAAGAGCTGCAATACGCCCTGCTGCCCTCCGATCCCAATGAGGACCGCGACGCCATCGTTGAAATTCGCGCCGGCGCGGGTGGCGACGAAGCCTCCCTCTTCGCGGCCGAATTGATGCGCGCTTACGAGCGCCACGCCGACAGCCGCGGCTGGAAGCACGAATGCCTCGACTCCAGTCCGAGCGAAGTCGGCGGCTTCAAGGAGATCACCGTCCGCTTCAGCGGCGAGGAAGTCTTTCGCTATCTCAAATACGAGTCGGGCGTGCACCGAGTCCAACGGGTGCCCGCGACGGAAACCCAGGGCCGCATCCACACCTCCACCATCACTGTGGCGGTTCTGCCGGAGGCCGAGGAGGTCGACGTGGAAATTAAACCCGAAGACCTTCGCATTGAAGTTTGTCGCTCCGGAGGCGCCGGCGGCCAGCACGTCAATACCACCGACTCCGCCGTGCAGATCTTCCACGAGCCCACCGGCATCTACGTTCGCTGTGAAGAGGGCCGTTCCCAGCACAAGAACCGCGAGCTCGGCATGCAGATCCTGCGCTCCAAGATATACGAGCAGAAGATGCGCCAGCAGCAGGAAGCCTATTCCGCCAACCGTCGTTCACTGATTGGATCCGGAGACCGTTCGGAGAAAATCCGCACTTACAATTTCCCCCAGTCGCGCATCACCGATCACCGCGTGAATTTCACCTCGCACAATCTCAGCGGTGTCATGAGCGGCGAGTTGGGCGAACTCACCGAGGCGCTACAGAAAGCCGAAATGGCGGAGAGGTTGAGCGAGGCGGGGCTTTGAGGCGCTCCGGGGTCTGCTGTAGCGGCGGTCTATGACCGTCAGCCACCGTCCGAGCATCGTTTCGACGGTCATAGACCGCCGCTACAACGCACAAGTTTCCTTTGGACCTCATAAGGACGGCGACCAAGGACCAGGAGGGCGCCGCAGGCGCCAACTAAGAACCAGGAACTAAGAACTAGGCACGAGGCGCTCCGCGCCTCAACCGCAGCAACCTTCACCGCCACCGCCGCAACAACCGCCACCGGTTTCATGGGCGACTTCTTCGGGGCTGGGAACGCGGCCCATTTCCATGGTCATGCCGACGTGCTGGACGATCACGCGCTGGAGATTCTCTAGCTCGGTCTTGGCTTCGAGAAAGTTGCGGACCAAGTCATTGCCGAGAAGCTCCTCGCGGGCCTCCTCGAATTCCTTGATCTCCTGTTTGCTCAGCTCGACACCGGACTGCTGCTTGTTCTGAAGTTCCTGACCGCGCTGGTGGACGCTTTGATACTGGAGCTTGGCGGATTCGTCATTGAGGAAGGTTTCGACGTCTCCCTGCAACTTCTTGAAGTTGGAATCCTCGACGATGCTCTCGCAGAGCTCGCGGGTTTTTTCGATGACGGACTGGCTTTCGGCGATGGCTGACATGCGATCTCCTTACCCTGCCCCACCACGGCTGGCAACCGGTCTTTGGCAGAATCGGCCATTTCGGACCAAACTTGGGGGGTGACAGCCCGCGGGTCGCCCTCTTTAGTAGCCGCGTATGGGAATTGATCCACTCAAGGACGGCATCCGTTCACTGGTACGCATCGATTTCGCAGGGAATGTGCACAAATACCTGCGCGGCAGCCACGCTGAGGAGCGCTACGAGAACGAGGTCAAAGTCCTCAAGGAACTCGAGCGCCGCGGCTGTCCCTACGTGCCCAAGGTCCTCGAGGAGCATCCCGAGGAGAACTATTTCGTCACCACCAACTGCGGCAAGCTGGCCAGCTCCATCAGCAAGCAGAAGGCCGACCAGCTCTACGAAAAGCTCGAGCGCGAATACGGCGTCCGCCATCTCGACGCCGAACCGCGCAACATCACCTACAACGCCCAGACCGGCAGCTTCAACATCATCGACTTCGAACTCGCCGAGATCCTGCCGCCGCCTCCCGGCCTCGAACTTGAGGAAGAGGATTCCGGCTCATCCAACCCATAAACCCACCCTCCCGTGTTCAAGGCCCTGTCACTCGAATGGTCCGCACTTAGCCACAGCGGTTCGCGCAAGGAGCGCAATGACGACTCCTGGCTGGCCTTTGCCTCCAGCCCGGCTGGAGCCGAGACCCTGAGGGATTCGGGATCCCACTCGCTCAAGGAGCACGACCTGGTTTTTGCCGTTTCCGACGGCATGGGCGGCGCCAATGCCGGGGACCTGGCCTCCCAACTCATCCTGCAAAAGATGAGCGAGGTCATCCCGGAAACCTTCAAGATCGCCGCCAAGGGCTTCTATCCCGACTGCCTCGATCACCTTTCCAATGCTCTGGAGTCCGTCCATGAGCACATCAATGCGGCCGGCATCGGAGAAAAGGAGGGAATGGCCGCCACTCTGGCTCTCGGCTGGTTCACCGTGGAAAACCTCTACATTGCCAATGCGGGTGACTCTCGCATCTATCGTAGTCGGGATGGCGAGCTGGAGCAACTCAGCAGGGACCACTGCCTGGCCTGGAACGACTGGAAGCGCGGCGCCATCGGCGAGGTCGAATACCGCAACCATCCCCGCCGGGCCGCCCTATACCAAGTCATTGGTGGTGGCCATCCAACCGTCAGCCCCCACCTCGCCACCTTTCCCTACCAATCTGGCGACCGCTTCCTCATCTGCTCGGACGGGCTCATCGACGGCATTTGGGAGCGCCACATCAAAAACGCCCTGAAAGAGAATGAAATCCCGGCCAAGGCCGCCGAACTTATGCTCAAACGGGCTTTGGAGAACTCGGGAATTGACGATGTCACTCTCGTTGTTATCCACGTGCGCGACGCCGCTGAGGGGACCAAATCCTGAAGAGGCACGGTGAGAATGGCACGGCAACTGCTTTGATTGGCCATGGGATTGAGTTCTCAGGCCTTACTGCGATCGCAACCCATTGACAATCAGGCTACGCCGAATCAACCCCATCCCACGAATCAACTAAAACAACACGACCAACATGGCCAAATACAAACTGGAATACCTCTGGCTCGACGGATATACCCCCGTTCCGAACCTCCGCGGCAAAACCAAAATCGCCGAATTCGATTCGACGCCCACCCTCGATGAGCTTCCCATGTGGGGCTTCGATGGCAGCTCGACCCAACAAGCCGAGGGCAGCAGTTCCGACTGCATGCTCAAGCCTGTCGCCTGCTACCCCGACAGCACCCGTGAAAACGGCATGCTGGTGATGTGCGAGGTCATGATGCCCGATGGCACCACCCCGCACCCCTCCAATACCCGCGCCACCATCATCGAGGATGCCGATGCCTGGTTCGGTTTTGAGCAGGAGTATTTCCTTATGAAGGACGGCCGTCCCCTCGGCTTCCCTCCGACCGGTTACCCCGATCCCCAGGGCGAATACTACTGCGGTGTCGGCTTTGACGCCGTGGGCAGCATCGCCCGCGAGATCGTCGAGGAGCACCTCGAAATCTGCCTCGATGCCGGCATCAACCACGAAGGCATCAACGCCGAGGTGGCCAAGGGCCAATGGGAATTCCAAATCTTCGGCAAAGGTTCCGCCAAAGCCGCTGACCAAATCTGGGTTGCCCGCTACATCCTTCAGCGCGTCTGCGAAAAATACGGTGTTTCCGTTGAATACCACTGCAAGCCCATCAAGGGTGACTGGAACGGTTCCGGCATGCACTGCAACTTCTCGACCAAATACATGCGCGAAACCGGCGGCAAGGACTACTTCCTGGCTCTCATGAAACAGTTCGAAGCCAATATGGAAGAGCACATCGCTGCTTACGGTCCCGACAACCACATGCGTCTGACCGGCCTGCACGAAACTCAGTCCATCGACACCTTCTCTTGGGGTGTTGCCGACCGTGGTGCTTCGATCCGCGTCCCTCACAGCTTCGTCAAAGGCGACGCCTACAAGGGCTACCTCGAAGATCGTCGTCCGAACTCCCAAGGTGATCCCTACGCCATCGCCAGCCGCGTTCTCAAGACCATCTCCGAAGTTCCGACCCCATAATCGGATTCGCAGAGAATCTTCTCGAAGCCGCTTCCCGCAAGGGGAGCGGCTTTTTCTTTGTTTTTGGGGCGGAATCCCGACTCTCCACTTGAAATTAGAGGGTTCGGCCACTACCTCTCTGACGCGCCCAAGCGGCTCCCCCACTTCCCCGACATGAACGCCCTGACTCGTTGTCTCGACCGATACTGGTCCTCCTCCATTGGCAAAAAGCTGATCGTCGCCATTACCGGCATCGTCCTGGTTCTCTTCCTGGCGGGTCATGTCGCAGGCAATTTCCTGATCTACGCAGGCCCGAAAGCCTTCAACGAATACGCCTATTTCCTGCACCACATGCTCCACGGGGCCGGCATCTGGATTGCCCGCATCGGTCTGCTGGTGGCCTTTGTCGCTCACATTGCGGCCACCATCGCCCTGACCAAGCAGAACAAGACGGCGCGCAAGAGCTACGAATGCAAGAACACCATCCAGGCCAGTAGATCCTCACTCATCATGATCTGGTCGGGCCTGACCATCCTGGCATTCGTGGTTTATCACATCCTTCATTTCACCATCCGGGCCGGCAACGAATACGACAATCCCGAGCTCTACTATTATACCGTGGACGGCAAGGAATTGCACAATGCTTGGCTGATGGTGATTCACGGCTTCTCGTGGTGGCCCGCCACGCTTTTCTACGTGGTTGCCATCACCCTGCTCTGCAGCCACCTGATGCACGGGGTCGGCTCCATCTTCCAGACGCTCGGCTGGCGCACCAAGAAGAACGCGGCCCTCATCAAGCAATTCTCCATCGGCTACGCGCTGATCATCTGGCTCGGCTTCATTTCCATTCCGCTCAGCATTTACCTCTTCCCCGGCTTCTTTGAGGCTCTCAAGCACTCCGGTCACTGAGTCCCCCCCTTCAATTCCAAGCCACTTCAACGCCATGTCCATTCAACTCGACAGCAAGATCCCATCCGGCCCACTCGACCAGAAGTGGACCAAGCACAAGATGGACTCCAAGCTCATCAACCCGGCCAACAAGCGGAAATTCAAGATCATCGTCGTCGGCACGGGTCTCGCCGGTGGCGCTGCGGCTGCCTCGCTTGCGGAAATGGGCTATCGTGTGAAATGCTTTTGCTACCAGGACAGCCCGCGCCGCGCCCACTCCATTGCGGCGCAGGGTGGCATCAACGCCGCCAAGAACTACCAGAACGACGGCGACTCGGTGCGCCGCCTCTTCTACGACACCATCAAGGGCGGCGATTTCCGTTCGCGTGAGGCCAATGTCTACCGCCTCGCCGAGGTCTCCAACAACATCATCGACCAATGCGTGGCTCAGGGCGTGCCCTTTGCGCGCGAATACGGCGGTCTGCTTGACAACCGCTCCTTCGGAGGCGCCCAAGTCTCACGCACCTTCTACGCCCGCGGCCAGACCGGCCAGCAACTGCTCATCGGCTGCTATCAGGCCCTTGAAAAGGAAATCCACAAGGGTGGCGTGGAAATGTATCCGCAGACCGAAATGCTCGACCTCGTGCTGGTCGACGGCCACGCCAAGGGCATCATCGTCCGCAACCTCAAGACCGGTGAAATCAGCTCCCACGCTGCGGACGCCGTGATTCTGGCCTCCGGTGGCTACGGCAACGTCTTCTTCCTCTCCACCAATGCCATGGGCTGCAACGTCACGGCCGCCTGGCGCGCTGCCCGCCGTGGCGCACTCTTCGCCAACCCCTGCTACACCCAGATCCACCCGACCTGCATCCCCGTCAGCGGCGACTACCAGTCCAAGCTGACCCTGATGTCCGAGTCCCTGCGCAACGACGGCCGCATCTGGGCACCCAAGTCCAAGGAAACTGCTGACAAGCTGCGCAAGAAGGAGATCAATCCCAACGACGTGCCCGAGGACGAGCGCGACTACTACCTCGAGCGCAAGTATCCCTCCTTCGGCAACCTCGCTCCGCGCGACATCGCCTCACGCGCCGCCAAGGAAGCATGCGACGACGGCCGCGGCGTGGCCCCCACCGGCCTCGGCGTGTACCTCGACTTCCGCGATGCCATCAAGCGCCTCGGCGAGGACACCATCCGTGCCCGCTACGGCAACCTTTTCCAGATGTACGAGAAAATCTCTGGCGAAAACCCCTACCAACGCCCGATGATGATCTACCCCGCCGTCCACTACACCCTGGGCGGCCTTTGGGTGGACTACAACCTGCAGTCCAACATCCCCGGCCTGCACGTGCTCGGTGAAGCCAATTTCTCCGACCACGGCGCCAACCGCCTCGGCGCCTCCGCACTGATGCAGGGCTTGGCCGACGGCTACTTCGTAATTCCCGCGACCATCGCCAACTACCTCGTCACCCAGGATCCGGGCAGCGTCACCACCGATCACCCCGAATTCAAGAAGCACGAGGAGCAGACCCAGGACCGCATCTCCAAGCTCTTCTCCATCCAGGGCAAGCGCACTGTCGACTCCTTCCACCGCGAACTCGGCATGGTCATGTGGGACAAATGCGGCATGGCACGCTCGGAGAAAGGCCTCAAAGAGGCCCTCGAAAAGATTCCGCAGATCCGTGAGGAGTTCTGGAACAACGTCCGCATTCCGGGTTCCGGTAACGGCGTCAACGCCGAGCTCGAAAAGGCTGGCCGGGTCGCCGACTTCCTCGAATTCGGTGAGATCATGTGCCACGACGCGCTGGATCGCGAGGAATCCTGCGGCGGTCACTTCCGCACCGAACACCAATTCACCGAGGAAGACCCCGAGGTCCAGGATGGCAAAACCCAACCGGGCGAAGCCAAGCGCCGCGACGACAAGTATTCCTACGTGTCCTGCTGGGAATACAAGGGCGAGGGCGAAGCCCCAGTGCTTCACAAGGAAGACCTCGTCTACGAAGAGACCAAGGCCTCGATCAGAAGTTACGCCTGATCGCTATTGCTCCGCGTTCTCTTTCTTGGCGCGACGAATCAAATCCTTGAGCACCTCAGGCTGATACACAATTTCGAGCTGTTCGAGCATCCAATCTGAAGCGTCGGACCAATCGTCGGATTCGACAGTACCGTCCGGCTGATAGTGGAAACCATGCGACCGGCCATCGGGAAAGATGTAATAGACCATGCATGGGTGTTTGCCCTCATATTTGGGAGGGTCGAT
>JAWVYP010000133.1:0-7592 GCA_033722655.1 Akkermansiaceae bacterium
AAGGGCTGACAAGCCGATTCGCCCTCTTGCTTAATACCCAGAAGGTCGAAGCAAGGCCCGCGATTTGCCGCTGCTTGCGGCCATCGGGGATGCCCCCTAAACTGTGGCCCCATGAACCCGAAGGAGCGCAGCATCGGCATTCACTACGATCCCATCTATGAGGAGCACGACACCGGACCCCATCATCCCGAGTCCGCCCATCGCTACCAGGTCCTGCGTGAGGCGATGGCAAAACTGCCCGAAACCTTCAAGCGCCTGCCCCGCCGCACGGCCACCCTCGAGGAAATCCTGCTTGCCCACGACAAGGCCTATCACGACCTGGTCGAGCGCGAGGTCAAGGCCCTCGCCGACCAGCTCAGCACCGGTGACACCGCGATCTCCAAGGACAGCTACGAGGTGGTCCGCGAAGCCACCGGCGCCATGCTCGAATGCGCGGATGCCATCATGAAGGGCGAAGTCGACTCCGCCTACTGTGCGCTGCGCCCACCCGGCCACCACGCACTCGCCAACCGCGGCATGGGCTTCTGCATCTTCAACCACATCGCCATCACCGCGCGCTACCTGCAGCAGCAGCACGGACTCGGAAAGATCGCCATCATCGACTGGGACGTCCACCACGGCAACGGCACTGAGGCCATCTTCATCGAGGATCCCAGCGTGCTCTACATCTCCACCCATCAGGAAGACATCTATCCGGGCACCGGCCAGGCCGACGTCCGCGGCAAGGGCAAGGGACTCGGCTTCAACCTCAACCTGCCCCTGCCCCGCGCCAGTGATGGCATGCACGCTCTCCAGGTCTGGGACGAACACATCACCCCGAAAATCGACGACTTCCAGCCCGACTTCCTGCTGATCTCCGCCGGCTACGACGCCCGCAAGGACGATCCCATCGGCGGCCTCAACTGGGATGACGATACCTTCGCCGAGATGACCCGACGCTGCGTCGAGCACGCCGCCAAGCACTGCCGGGGCCGCATTCTTTCCATGCTGGAGGGCGGCTATAACCCTGAGGGACTCACGGCGGCCTCAATTGCCCACATAAAGTCGTTGGCACTGAAGCCCTGATTTTGATAAGTTATCGTCAATATACCGTTTCCCGTGATGAACCGACTGCTCGAGATGAAAACCGCATGCATCGCCATCTTCATGGCCTTAACCCCCATGGCCATGGCCAGCGCCGACGATCCGGTCTTCATGGGAAGTTCGGAATTCAATGCCGCAGAGGCCAAGCTCCAAATCAAGCTGGATCAGGCCCGCAATGCCCTGGATGCCTACCTTGAGGAAAGCCGTGAGAGCTACTACGCTTTTCCGGAGGAGGTCATCATGATCCACGAGGGCGGATTCCTCTTCATCCAGGGAGACTTCCACCGCAACATCCACTTTGTCGGCTATCACGTCAGTGCCGATGGAGCAGTCACCAAGCTCGACCTCAAGGAATCCATCAGCATCAAGGATTACATGAAGCTGATTGGTCGCAGCAGCTGGGGTTCCTGGCTCTGAGCGATCCCATTCTTTTTGTGTTTCTTATGCGCTAATCCGCCAGACCGCGCGCCTCGGCATGCGCGTCCTTGCTGAAGTCGATCACCATTGGTCGACAGCAGATCTCGCAATCGTAATCGAGCTGGGCTGGCAGCTCGTCGACGTGTGGTACTGCCACTTCAAAGACTTCAAAGCAGCTCGGACAGGTCACGGGTGCGGTTTGCATGCTTGATGATAGCAGAGCTTGCGCAGGATGCATCTCGATGATGGGGGGCAGCCAAATTTGGCATGGGGACAAAGATTTCACACGGGGGACATGCCGCCAATGCTTTCTGGACTCCTGCCTCTGGTTTCTGGACTCTGCTCGCGTGATCTCGCCCCTGGAAGTCATCCAATCCGTGCTTTGGGTCTACCTGCTCATTGCTGCAGGGGCCCTCGCGCGTCGAACGGGTGCGCTGGCCCAGGAATACGACGAGGGCATCATGAAGGTCTGCTACATGATCATGATCCCCTGCTTCATCCTCGACAAGATCCTCGGGGCCGAAGTCCTGCGCGACGGCTGGGTGGTGGTCAGCTCGATTGCCTGCGGCTACGGCCTGATCGTGGCCGGAGTCAGCGTGGGATATGTCGTTGGCAAGCTGGCCGGTCTGAGCAAGGGCAATGGCATGCGCACCTTCGCGCTGAGCTCGGGCACCCAGAACTACGGCTTCACTGCCGCTCCGGTGGTCGAGTCGCTTTGGGCGAGCAGTGCGGTGGCCGTGCTCTTCGTCCACAACATCGGCGTCGAGCTCGCGATGTGGTCCTTTGGCGTGATGGTCATCAACGGCCGCTCGGGCTTCAAATGGAAGCTGCTGGCCAACGGCATGGTGATCGGCGTGCTCATCGGACTGGCCCTGGTCGCCGCCAATCTGGACGGCTACGTGACGGGCGTCCCCCGTCAGGCCATGAAGATGCTGGGTGCAGGCGCCTTCCCGCTGGCGGTCTTCATTGTGGGCGCGAGCATGATGTCGATGATCAGCCACGAGAAACCCTCCCCGCGGGTTCTCGGAGCGGCCGCCTTCACCCGATTTTTGGCCATTCCCGCTGTCTTCCTCTGCGCCGCCAAGTTCCTGCCCATCGCAGCCGAACTCAAGCAGGTGATCGTGGTCCAGGCCTCCATGCCCGCAGCCGTCTCGCCCATCATCCTCGCCAAGCTCTACAATGGACGACCGGCCATCGCCGTGCACATCGTGGTGATGACGACCATCCTCAGCCTGCTCACCCTCCCTTGGATCATCGCCTTCGCCTGCTGGTGGATCGGCTTGGAGCCGATGTTATGATCCCATCCCCTCACTTCCCATGAAAGCGATCGGCGCCACCCATCACCTGCCCGTCAGCGACCCGGACTGCCTGGTCGAGTTTGACGCGCCCAAACCCGAAATCGGCCCCAAGGACATCCTGGTCAAGGTCGCTGCAGTGGGCATCAACCCCGTCGACACCAAGATCCGCATGAGCCTGGGAGACCAGCCTGCCGGCACGCCACGCATCCTCGGCTGGGACGCGGCCGGCACCGTCGAAGAAACCGGCAGCGAGGTCGGTTCCTTCCGCAAGGGCGATGAAGTTTATTACGCCGGGGATGTCACCCGCGCGGGCAGCAACGCCGAATACCAGGCCGTCGATTCCCGACTCGTTGCCCGCAAGCCCGCCAGCTTCAGCTTTGCCCAAGCCGCAGCCCTGCCCTTGGTCGGCATCACCGCCTGGGAGCTGCTGCTCGAGCGCATGATCGTGCGCGAAACCGACGAGACCACCGATCTCGACCTGCCCATCCTCATCATCAACGGCGCGGGTGGGGTCGGTTCTGCGATGATCCCGCTGGCCAGGATGCTCGGCATGCAGGTCGTCGCCACCGCCAGTCGCAAGAAAACCACCAAGTGGTGTCACACCATGGGTGCCTGCGAGGTCATCAACCACCGCAAGCCCCTGGTTGCGCAGGTCCAAAAAATCGGCATTTCCGAATTCCCCTACATCGCCAACCTCTACCACACCGACCAATATTGGGAGACCATGGGCGAACTGGTGGCTCCGATGGGCGCCATCGGCTGCATTGTCGAACCGGAGGGCAAGCTTGCCATCGGCGACCCGCTCAAGGCCAAGTGCGTGCGCATCGCCTGGGAGTTCATGTTTGCCCGCTCCAAGTTCAAGACGCCCGACATGCACCGCCAGGGCCTCATCCTCAATGAACTCGCCGAGCTCTGCGAAGACGGCCTCTTCCCCAATCTCGTCACCCGCACCCTCAAGGGTCTCACTGCCAAAAATCTGATCGAAGCCCACGAACTCATGGAAGAATCCTCCATGCACGGCAAACTCGTCATCGAATTCTAACGGTCGCCTCAATTTCCAAATTCACCTTCCATGCCCGCCCACACCGACACCTTCAGCCTCCGCAGTCACGGCAAGGGAACGACCGAGATCACCCAACAAGTTGCTGGCATCGTTAAGGAGTCCGGCATCCAGCAAGGAACGGTCACCGTCATGGTCCAGCACACCAGCGCAAGCTTGGTCATCATGGAAAATGCCGACCCCAGCGCGCGACGCGACCTCGAGGAATTCTTCGAGCGTCTGGTGCCCGAAGACACCCCTTGGTTTGTCCATACGCATGAAGGCCCTGACGACATGCCCAGCCACATCCGCATGGCCCTCACCCGCACCAGCGAGGTCATCCCCATCATCAATGGCCGCATGAGCTTGGGCACTTGGCAGGGCATCTTCCTGTTCGAACACCGCCGCGCTCCCCACCAACGCCAGATTGCCGTCAGCGTGATTGGGGAGTAGCTTATTCGTTTCTGCCATCTGAAATCTGAAATCTGAAATCCAAAATGCCCGACCCCACTCAGACCCTCATCGACCTCGCCCTCAGTGAGGACATCGGCAGCGGAGATGTCACCTCCAAGTATTTTGTCGACGCAGAGCGCCAAACTCAAGGCATGGTGACGGTCCGCAGCACGGGGGTGATCTCCGGCGTTGAACTCGCCGCACGTGTGTTCAAACAAGTCGACAACAATCTTGAAGTCGAATGCCTGATCCAGGACGGCAGCAAGGTCAGCGAAGGCGCCATTCTAATCCGTGTCAAAGGTTCGGCCCGCTCCATCCTGACCGCCGAACGCACCGCGCTCAACTTCCTCCAACACCTCAGTGGCATCGCCAGCCTCACGGCCCGTTACGTTGAAGAAGTCGCGGACACCTCCGTGCGCATCCTCGACACCCGCAAGACCACCCCGGGATATCGCCAACTCGAGAAGCAGGCCGTGCTCGATGGCGGCGGCACCAATCATCGCATGGGCCTCCATGACCGCGCGATGGTCAAAGACAACCACCTTGTCGCCGAAGGTGGACTCGAGGCACTGCAGCAAGCCATCCACCAGCTCAATCGAGACCATCCGCAAGTGGAAGTGGAACTCGAATGCGACAGCCTCGACCAAGTTCGTGAATTCCTCCAACTGGATGGAGTCGACTACCTGCTGCTCGACAACATGAGTCCGGAGGAGATGCGCGATGCCGTCGAACTTCGCGGCCAACAGCCCAAGCCCTTGCTGGAGGCCAGCGGCGGCATACAACTCGGACGACTCAAAGAGGTCGCCGCCAGTGGAGTCGACTTCATCTCGGTGGGCTCACTCACCCACTCCGCCCCGGCGCTCGATATCGGATTGGATTTCATTTCGGCCTGAGTGATGAACGCGAATTACCAGGCGGCGGCCCAACATTTCCCAGACCCCTTCCGCCTACTGATCCGCGACTCGGTGGATTCCACCAACGATTCCCTGCGCGATCTCGCCAGGGACGGAGCACCTCACGGCCTGGTGCTTCTTGCCCGCGAACAACGCCGCGGCCGCGGCCGGCGCGGCAACACCTGGAGTGCCCCCGCCGGTGAAAACCTGACCTTCTCGGTGCTGCTGCGGCCCGAGCAGAGCAAGCCCTTGTGGCCCCGCCTGGCGCTTGCCAGCGGTCTCGCGCTGGCAGAAGCATTGGAATCCTACGGTCTCCAGGCCGGCATCAAATGGCCCAACGACGTCTGGATTGGTATGCGCAAGGTCGCCGGCATCCTGGTCGAGGCCGGTGAGGATTTCGTGATTGTCGGCATCGGCATCAACGTCGGCACCACCAAATTCCCGCCGGAGATCGCAGCCACGGCCACCTCACTCCAACTGGCGATGGGCACCGCTCCCGCTTGCGAGGAAGTGCTTTGTGGCTTCATCCAGCGCTTCGCCATCCGCCAAGGAGGCATCGACGCCGACTTCCCCGGATTGGTCGAGGCCATCAAGCAGCGCTGTGTGCTCAGCGGCGAGCGCGTCATGCTGCAGACCTCCAGCGGCCCAAAGAGCGGAGTGGTCAAAGGAATCGGCAGCGGTGGAGAGCTCCTGCTGGATACCCCGGACGGAACCGAGTCCTTGATTCAGGCGGATGAGGTGCGCATCATCTCCTGAGTGAAAGCGCCCATTCTCTTCCTGCTTTTCCTGGGCCTTGCCAGCTGCGGGCCCCTCGACAAGCCCCCGCAAGGGGCCGGTCCGGAGGAAGAGGAAGAAGAGCCACAGATCCAGCGCAAATACATCGGCCAGATCGCCAGTGTGCACGCCGACCAGAACTTTGTCCTCATCCGTCGCAGTCCCGGGGTGAGCGTTCCCGCCGGCAAGATTCTCATTTCCAGCGGCCCCGGTGGCAGCCTTGCCAATCTGCGGGTGAGCGGCGAAACCCTGGGCCAGATGATGGCAGCCGACATCCAATCCGGCAGCCCCAGAGTGGGAGACAGCGTGGCCGAACCGCTTTTGAAAAGGCGAAAGCCGGAGATCGAGACTTCCTTCGATGGCCCACTCCCCTCGCCCTAACTCATTGACTATCAATTCAGTAAATCTTCATAGTCAGCTTGGAAGAATAGTAAACTTTTTATGAATTCTTTTCTTCCATAAGGACTTTTGAAGGTGTAATTTCAAAAAGTCTCATTGAGCACGTCCCTCGTCTAAAAAATTTAGACCTCAGCACCAGCGCCATCAACCGGCAAGAGAGTTGAGTTCCCAGCTCGATTGGACCGTCCCTTACGTCCCCACGTTCCCTGTCCCCACAGTCCCAACCCAACCAGCCAACCATGAAAACCGTCAACGCCTCTGGCGCTGCTGCGAAGGCAGACGCTGATCGTCTTGCCGACTTTGTGCTCTTCACCCAGCGAAGCTGCATCCTCAATCTTTCCGCTGCCCTCAGCAAAGGAAAGATCTCCTACTCCCAGTTCTTCCTGCTGACCTACCTTTCCAGCGAGGAATACCTCACGATGTCCGACATCGCCAAGAAGATGGGTCATTCGACCGCAGCCGCCACCGGCCTCGTCGACCGCCTTGAGAAACTTTCCTATGTCGAGCGCGTCCACGCCGCAGAGGACCGCCGCAAGATCATGGTGCGCATCACCGCCAAGGGCGTCGCCCTAGTTTCCAAGATGCGCTCCGAAATCGCCACCGACCTCGCCGACATCCTCGCCAGCATGGACGAAGACCAGGCCGAAGCCGTCACCCACACCAAGGCGGCCATCAAGGATCGTAAGCTTTCCTGACAATCCCCCGCGCTTTTGAGTGCTATCCCCACGGTTCCACGGAACCGATAACTCTTGGCGCGGCCCATACGCCTCCGTTACCATGACACACACGGTGACGGAGGCGTTTTCTTTTCTCGATTCCATCAATGAACTGCCTGGCATTCGGGCTCATTGGGTGGAGCGCATCGACGGCATTGATGTCGACTGCAACCGCGATGGAGCGATGCGCAACTTGCGCGAGAACCATCAGGCCCAGGTCGAGTCCTTCGCCGGAACCGCCGCCCGTTGGTGGCGTGCCGAACAGGTTCATGGCCAGCAAGTCGCCGAAGTCCCCACTCCCAGCGAAATCACCGCCCCCGATGGCCTGCCCGTGGTGCCCGCAGTGGATGGCATGATCACCGCCGTGGCCGGGCAAGTCCTCAGCATCTACGTTGCGGACTGTGGTGCGATCTGGCTGGCCGACAAGCGCACCCGGGCCATCGGCCTGCTCCACTCCGGCAAGAAGGGCACCGAATACAACATTCTCAACGAAGCCGTCGAGTTGATGACCCAGCGCTTC
>JAWVYP010000134.1:0-7576 GCA_033722655.1 Akkermansiaceae bacterium
CATGCGGCTGTCGACGCGTCAAAGGCTAAAGGTCTGCCATTTTGCGGCTGGCGCCGCGTCGAAGGTCTAAGGTCTGCTATTTTGCGGCTGGCGCCGCGTCGAAGGTCTAAAAGTCAGGTTAGAATCGCTGGAGCGATTGGTTTTATGGGGGCAGGCCTTGCCTGCGTCGCGATAGCGACCCCATGAAAATGGCACCAGCGATTGAAGAACGACATTCAGACCTTTGACTTTCGACGGCCGCGACTGCGGCAAACCAGCTGCCCTTCAGCATTCACCGGGAGCGCCAGCGACCATTTCAGCAGCCCTGAGGCTGACTGGTGCAATTTTCATGCCTCGCGAGCTTGACCTGAGACGCCAGTCGGGAAGATCATCGCGAACATGGCTTGGCGGATAGACGAAGCGGTCATTCACGGTGAACTCGACAACACGGTGGAAGGTCGAACCACTGGCAAGATCTGGCTGGTGGGCAGGGAGGCTCCGCTGGAGCTGGAACTCGATGGGGATGCCTGGCGCGATCTCGCCGGAACCCGCCTCAAGTTCTACAACCGCAACCCCATCGCCCATTGGGACAGCACCTCGCTCGAGACCCGGCAGCTTGGCATCGTCGGAGACATGACGGCTTCCCGTCGCCGCAAGGTGCCCACCGTCAGTGACGAGGAATTCACTCGCCTTTACGAGGCCAAGATGGAAATCCCCACCAGGCTCTGCAACCTGCTCTATCTCGAGTGGTTCAGCGAGACCAATGGCCGGGTGGTCCTCGAGAGTGCCGACTACGAACTCGATATTTCCGACCACGTCTGGGAGATGGACGAGGATGCCGACGAGGCCCAGAAGCTCGCCAACCTCAATGCGATGCGCGACTTCATGGCTCAGGTGATCCGCCGCCGCGAACCCAGTGGCGAGGACGAGCCGGTCGCCGGTGAACTGGACGAATACGCCTGGGAGGAACGGCTCAAGGAATCCGACCGCCTTACCGATGCCTATCAGGAGGTGCTCGAGAAGTACATGGAGGACGCCGATAGCGAGCAGAAGGAGGCCTTCGTAATGGGTTGGGATGGCCTGCTCGACGCGATGGCCGAGCGCGAGGAATGCGAGTCCGAACTGGCCGGCGAGGAGGAGGATGCGAATTGCTTCGAGGGGGAGGAAGGTTTTGAGGGCTTCGGGGAGCACGAGGCCCACCCGCTGCAGGCCAAGGCCCAGGAGTTGGCGGTGATGGCCATGGATCTGGTCCAGCGCGACGCCGGCCAGGGCAGTCCCGACCACCAGCTGGTGACCTGTCTGCTCCAGGTCAGCGGCAAATTGGCAGGAGCGCTCAATGTGGGCGATGACGAACCCACCGAGACCGGCTACGTGCTCGCCGTGCTCAAGCGTTGCATCCACTGGCTCAACCAAGCAGTGGGTGCCTGCCGCGAGTTGATGACGCGCGAGGAAGATCCCGACCAGTTGGCCGCCCTCGCCCACACCCGCAGTTGCATCTTCGAAATCCGCGACGGGATCACCGAGTTGCGCCGCGAGCTGAAATAGCAGGGAGCTTGGAGGGGTTGCGCGATTCTTGGAGCTCCGAAATCCGGCCTCCATGCTCCACGCTTATCGCTCCGTGCTGGGGCGAAGCCCCAATGGCTTGCCAAAGATTTCGCGCAGGACGATGGCGCGTTTGACCTGACGGGTGTCCTGCAGTGCATCGCGCAAGGTGCCCAGTGGCACCAGAGACTCCTCGGCCTGTCCCTTGCGTTCGAGGCGGCGCTGGGTCTCGCGCGCACCGGCAGCCTTGCCCTTGAAGTCAACGGTCTCGCGCTTGATCTGAGCGAGGCGCTCCTTCATTTCGCGTTGGCGCTTGAGTACCGGGCTTTCGAAGTCGGCAGCCGCGGCGGTGTTGGTCGCGGTGGACTTTTCCGAGCCGGAGCCGAAGGACTCCCAGGGGTTCGCCCCGGCCTTGTCCATCGCCTCGGGAGCCTGCCAGGTCGGGCCTGCTTCCTCGACAGGTGGAGGTTGGGGGCTGGTTTGCTTCTGGATGGGAGGCGGTTGCTGGGGAGTGGTGTCCCAGGTTCCGGGCTTGGTCTTCTGGACGGTGCGCTCGCCGCCCTGCTCGAGACGGCGCCGCATCTCCTCGCGGGCGCGACGCTCGGCTTCCTCGCTCTCCTTTTGCTCGGCGCGGTTCTTGATCCACGCCGCGATGGCGAGGCCAAGCACAATGAGGATTTCGAAGTTCTCGAAGAGCAGGTTCATGGAGAGAAATGCTGAAATACTGGGAAGCTGAAACGCTTGGGTTTCTTATTCCTCGTCCTTGGCAATGTTGCCGCGCATGTTGGTGTCGGACTTGATGTTTTCCATGCGGTAGTAGTCCATCACGCCGAGCTGACCGTTGCGGAAGGCCTCGGCCATGGCCAAGGGGACCTGGGCTTCGGCTTCGACCACCTTGGCCTTCATCTCGGAGACGCGGGCGACCATTTCCTGCTCGAGCGCGACGGCGGCCGCGCGGCGGATTTCGGCTTTGGCCTGGGCGACGTTCTTGTCGGCTTCGGCCTGGGCTTCCTGCAGCTGGGCGCCGATGTTTTCGCCGACGTCCACGTCGGCGATGTCGATGGAAAGGATGTCGAAGGCGGTGCCGACGTCCAGGCCGCGCTCGAGCACGACCTTGGAGATGGCATCCGGGCTCTCGAGGACGAACTTGTAAGTGTCGGCCGAACCGATGGTGGTAACGATGCCCTCACCCACACGGGCGATGATGGTCTCCTCCTTGGCGCCGCCGACGAAGCGGTCGAGGTTGGTGCGCACGGTCACCCGCGCGCGGACCTTGACCTGGATGCCGTCCTTGGAAACGCCGTCAATGCTGCTGCGGCCAGAAGCGGGATTGGGGCAGTCGATGACCTTGGGGTCGACCGAGGTGCGGACGGCTTCCACCACGCTCTTGCCCGAGCCCTTGGTGGCGAGGTCGATGGCGCAGGCGCGGTCCCAGTCAAGGACGATGCCAGCCTTCTGCGCGGCGATCAGTGCCTGCACGGTCGGGATCACGTTGCCGCCAGCGAGGAAGTGGGCCTCGATGTCGTCAATGGCCAGCGATATGCCGGCCTTGGTGGCGGTGATGCGGGCGTCGACGACCATGCCGTAGGGCACCTGGCGCAGGCGCATGGCAACCAGATCGGTGAAGCCGACGTAGGCGCCAGCCAACCAGGCGCGCAGCCAGACATTGAAGAAGGAAACGATGATGCCAAAGATCACTAGACCGATGATGGCGAGGACGATGATGGCGATGGTGACGGGATCAGGCATGGGAGTGTGGGGTGGTTGGGTCGGTCGGCCTCAGGGGCCGGGAGATGATGGTGTTATTGGTGAATATCGGGAAAAGTCAATCCGTGCGGTCGCTGGTGTCGGCTTCGACGATGAGGCGGAAGTTGTCGGCGGCGACGACCTTGAGGGCGGTGCCGGCCTTGGTCAGTCCGCTTTGGGAGTAGGCCTCGTAGCGCTCGCCTGCGATGTCGATGTAGCCGCTGGGGGCGAGGGTGGTCATGGCGGTAGCACTCCTGCCGATCAACTCCTTGGCATCGTCGCCGTAACTGGAGCTGACCCCGCTGACACTCTTCTTGAGGAAGGCGCGCTGGCCGATGACGGTCTTGGAGAGAACCTTGAACACCAGCCAGATCAGCAGGCCGGTTGCCACCAGGATGATGGCGGTAGCGATGAGCCCGCCCACCGGTTCAAACACGCTGAAAGAGACCACGCAGGCGGCGATGGTGCACATCGCGCCGATGGCGCCGAGAATGCCGCCGGGAATGATGATCTCCAAGCTGATCATGGTCAGCCCGACGGCTGCCAACAGAATGACCCAGGTCATGACTGCGCCTCCTTTGATGAGTTTGTCTTTTTGACCACCAGTCCGAAGCTGGCGGCCTCAGTGACCACCAGTTCGGTGCCGACGTCCACGGTTCCGAATTCCAGCCGGGCCTCGTAGCGCTTGCCGTTCACGGTCACTTGGCCGCTGGGATAGAGATCGGTGGCGGCAACGGCCTTGCTGCCGACCAGGCTGGTAGGCCCGCCGGATTCCTGCTTCTGCTCCGAGTCGTTCAAGGCATGGATGCGGCCTGGCTCTCCGCCAATGGCGGTCTGCAGGATCATGCCGCCCCAGGGCCCGCCGGAAGGCAGGAAGCGCATCAGGAGGACACAGAGAATTGCAGCTCCGAGCACCCCCGAGCTCAGGTTGATGAGGGGGCGGAGGAGCAGGTCGCTGTCGAATTCGATCGGTTCGTCCGGCCAGATGTCGAGCATGGCCCAGACGAGGGAGGCGAGGATGAGGACCGCGCCGCTGAGAGCAAATACCACCGTGCCCGGCAGCAGGAAGACCTCCACGCCAATGAGGACGATGCCCAGCAGCAGCAGGAGCATGGGTTCGTAACCGGAGAGCCCCGCCACATGGTGACCGAAGAAGACGATGGCCAATAGGATCAGCCCGCCAATGCCGAAAACGCCAAAGCCCGGGGTCTTGAATTCGATGAAGAGGCCCAGCAAGCCAAAGGCGAGCAGGGCGGGGGTCAGGGCGGTGATGAATTGGGCGAGATCCTCCGACCAGGAGGTTTCGATGCGCTTGACGGTATAGTTGCCTTCGCCGAGGACGGAATCGAGGAGTTGATCGATGGATTCGGCCTTGCCGGCTCCGAGCAAGGGCACGGGGGGGTCGCCAAAGGTTTCGACGGCTTCGCTTGCGGTCAGGTTGAGCAGGTCATCCTTGGGGCTGATGACTTTTTCATCGATGACGAGTTCCTCGTTGGGGTCCATCATGGCCGCGATCACGTCACTGCGGTAGCGATGCTCCTCGGTCATGGCGCGGATCTTTGCTTTGAGGTAACTCAGGATCTTGCGCTGCATGGACTCGTTGATGTCCTCGCCAGTTGAGGAGACGGGTTCGGCCGAGCCGATGGTGGCCTTGGGGTGGAGCCAGATTTGGTCGGTGCCCGCAGCGATGATGGCTCCCGCAGAGGTGGCTTCCCGGTTCACGTAGGTGATGGTGTCGCCGGGAAATTTCTCGATTGCCTTGAGGATGTCGAAGGTCACGTCCAGCCGCCCTCCCGGGGTTTCCATGTCGAGCACCACCACGTCGGCCTTTTCGGTGATGGCTTCCTTCAGGCCGCGGCGCACCACGTACAGGGCGGGCTTGAAAATGCCTTCGCGCACGGGAATGACATAGACCTTCTTCTTGGCGTCCGTTGCCTCTGCCGCTTCTTGGCCGGGAGCCACCGGGCTAAGCGCTGCAAGGGCCAGCAAAACGCCAAAAATGGATGACCATGCTCGATTCACTCGTTGCAGTATGCCCGCCAAAGAATGGCTGGCAAGCCCATGCGCGGTGGAAACTCCGGCTCATTTTCCAACGCGAATGCGTAGGGGGCTTTTTCGGCTTTTTTGTCGAGATTGCGCAACCAAATGCCTAGGCTGGGGTTTCATCATCCTCAACCTACCCTCCGGATCCCATGAAAACCCCAATGAAAACCGTCACCGCAATCACCTCCCTGACCCTCGCTTTCGCGCCTTTTGCCCTCATGGCCGAGGGCAAGGGCGACCACGATTGGGCCGAAAAGGCCGCCCGTGGGTATGAGGAAAAAGCCAACAAGGCCGAAAAGAAAGGCCAGCCCGAGGCCGCTGCCATCTACCGCCGCATGGCTCAGATCAAGCGCGATGCCGGCAAGGCCGCCAAGCACGGCAAGGACTTCAGCTGGGAGGAATACCACCAGCTCGAAGGAAAGCTGCATGCCATCAAGAAGGAGCATCGCAAGCACCAGAAGCACGCCGACCATGCCCAAAAGAAAGGCAATCCCGGTGAAGGTTTCCTGCGCACTGCCGAAAAATACCGCAAGGAGGCGGAGATGGCCCGCGAGCACGGCGACACCGAAAAGGCCGACATTCTCATGCAGCTTGCCAAGCACAAGCTTGCTGCCGCCCAAGCCGCCCAGGCTGGCAAGGGCTACGATTGGAGCGAATACCACAAGCTTCGCAAGAAGCTGCATGGAAAGCACGACAAGCACGTGAAAGACGACAAGAAGCGGCATCACGACAAGCCGCAGGACAAAGACCACGACAAGCCTCACGACAAGGCCGACGGCGGCAAGTTCAACATCGAGTGATCCGCCCGGACTGGATGTCCGCTGCCCATTTCACTTGAGTGTGGCGATGTAGGCCAGCAGGTCGGCGACCTGCTGGTCGCTGTAGTGGTCGATCAGCCCGCCTGGCATGAAGGAGCGCTTGTCGACGAATTCCTTGGACGCGATTTCGGCAGCCGGAGTGAACACCTTGGCGCCTCCCATGAAGGCTAGGGTGACTCCGCTTTCGTCATCCTTGAAGCGGTAGCCTTCAAGCAGGGTGCCGTCCTTCTTGCGCACCCGGAACAGAAGGTAGCCGCTCTCGGCCGCGGCATCCGGATCGAGAATGGCGGTGAGCAGTGCTTTCTTGTCGCGATGGGCGGAGCCGTCGAGGGCGGGCGCGATGTCGTGACCGCGTTCACCGACCTTGTGGCAAAGCAGGCAGGTGTTGAAGAGGGCCTCACCCGCCTTCGGCTCGCCTTCGAGTTTCTCGGAAACCTGAATGAGGTGTTCGATGCGCTTTGCCAGTTGTCGTTTGGTTGCGTGCTCGCGCTCACGGACCCTCTTGAGCAGTTGGGCGGCCTGCTTGTCCTTGGGTTTGAAAGAGACGATGCGCTCAACACTCGAGACATCAAAAGCGCCAAGACCCAGTGATTGCTCGTTCCACAGGGAGAGCAGTTGGACTGCCCCGGGTTTTGAGCCCGAGAGCTCTCGGGCAAGGAGCTGCGAATTTTCTGCTCTCAACATGGGTAAGATGAAGCTGAGTTGTTCTTTGCCTTGTTCGGGTGCCACCTGCAGCAGGCTGTGCACCGCGCTGAGTCGGCTTTGCATGGAAACGCTTGAGTCGCTGGCAACGCCGGCAATGGCCTTTTGGTGGCGCTTGGGATCTGCCTGCAATGCCTTGAGGGCTGCCTTGGCGAGCACCGGGTCTCCGGTCTTGAGCAGTGAAGTCAGCAGTTCGGGTTTCACCGCAGCCTTGAGTTGGGCGATGGCCTCGAGGGCTGCCATGCACTGCTCGTCATCCGCGAGCATGGATTCCAAGGCCGGAACGAGCAGGGCCGTCAATTGAGGCGATTGGATCTGCGAGAGCTTGTCCAGAGTGTATTGGACGTAGCGCGGTCCATGAGTGGGATCTGCGAGGAGTGGTTTGGCGATGTCTTGTGCGACTTCCAGATGGAGGGTGCTGGCGAGAATCACAAAGGTGGCCTCATCCATGAGCTTGCTGGCGTCTTTGTGTCTCCAGATTTTGACGAAGAGCTCATCGCGCTCGGCTTGAGGCAGTGCTTGGCTCGCCCACAAGAGATGGCGGATGGGTTGTTCGCTGGCCATCGGGCTCTCCAGATAAGAGGCCAACTGATCGGGAAACTGTTCGAGGGTCATGCGTGCGAGGTAGCGCTCGAACTTGCGCTCGTAGGGGCCGCCCAGGCCCTTGCCCGCCAGCTCGGGTTTGCAGGCGCTGACCAGCACGTCGATGGTATTGAGGTCGGCTTCGCCGCGCTCGGCGATGGCGC
>JAWVYP010000135.1:0-7575 GCA_033722655.1 Akkermansiaceae bacterium
GGCCGTGTAAGCGGTGGTTTCACCACCGGCTAAAGTCCGTAACCCCTCCGGGGTCTTTTCAGGGGCTTCTGCACCCGGCTTCCGGGGCGGACTGAAGTCCGCACTCCATGCCGAACTTCCGCTCTTGGGCTCCGGAGCGAGCTGAAGCTCGCGGTCCTCGGCAGCGTGCCCGCAGGAAACCAACTAAGAACTAGGAACTAAGAACCATGAACGGCCGCTCCGCGGCCTAATGCTCAAGCTTGAGCTTCTTCAACTTGGGCGTGATCACGAAGCGGCAGTAGGGATTCTTGTCCTTGTTGTTGAAGTAGTAGTCCTGATGCATCTCCGGAGCAGTGTAGAACTCGGAGACCTCATTGATCTCGGTCACAATGGGATCCTTGTAGAGCTCAGCCGCGGCTTTCTTGGAAGCCTCGGCAACCTTCTTCTGTTCATCGCTGTGGTAGAAAATGGCGGAGCGATACTGGGTGCCGATGTCATTGCCCTGACGGTTGAGGGTGGTCGGGTCGTGGAGCTCCCAGAACCAGGCCAATAGCTTCTCATAAGTGATGGTCTCGGGATCGAAGACCACTTGCACCACCTCGGCGTGGCCGGTGGTACCCGTGCAGACCTGCTCATAGGTCGGATTATCGACTTCGCCACCCATGAAGCCCGAAGTCACCTTGTAGACGCCCTTGAGTTGGCGGTAGGCGGCTTCCAGGCACCAGTAACACCCTCCGGCGAGGGTTGCGGTTTCGGTTTCGAGGCCTTCGGGAATTTCGGGGAGTTTCACGGGATCTTTGCGGATTTCAGGGGATTTCTCAGGCTCACAAGACGCCAGCATGGGCAAAAGACAGAATAAGGCGGTCAGAAATTTTTTCATAGGGGTGTGAGCTTTCATTGGCAGTCTTTATTCCGGATTGATCGCTGTCAGTTCCACCAATCCATGCTCGTGGCTCCAAGCTCCATGCTTTTCACCACTCAATTCCGACTCCCTCTTCGGGAATCAGCACTTGTTCACTGATGCCGAGGCGATCGGCTTCCGCAAGCAATCTCTCGACCGGTTCGTCGTGGGGCTCATTGCCCAGTGGGAAGGTGCCATAGTGCATGGGGATCATCAGCTTGGCGCCCAGGTCGACAAATCCCTGCACCGCCTCCTCGGGATTCATGTGCACGTCCCGCCCGCTGGGCGCGTCGTAAGCGCCGATGGGCATGAGGGCGATGTCGATGTCCTGGCGCTGGCCGATTTCGTCGAATCCCTCGAAGTAGGCGCTGTCGCCGCAGTGGAACACGGTCTTGTCCCCCGCTTTGACGATGTAGCCGCCGTAGTCGCGGTGGGAGTCGTGGAGATAGCGCGCGCCCCAATGGTGGGAGGGGGTGTGGATGATCTGCATCTCATCGAAATCGAGCTCGTCCCAGACCTGCATTTCATGCACCGCCGGAAAGCCGAGCTTGCGCACCAGCGATCCACTGCCCTTCGGTACCACGATGCCCTCACGCGCCTGCAGGATCTTGAGACTCGGCTTGTGGAGGTGGTCGAAATGGGCGTGGGTGACGAGCACAAGGTCGACTACGGGAAGGCCATGCAGGTCGAGGCCGGGCTCGCGGCGGCGCTTCACCGGCCCGTGCCAGTTCGCCCAGTTGGGATCGACGATGACCGAATGGCCGGCGAACTGCAGGTAGAAGGAGGCATGGCCGATCCAGGTGATGCGAACCTCGCCATTGGTCGGCGGATCGGCGACCGGATCGAGCACATTGCCGGCGCGGCGGCGGAACATGCCGGGCACAATGTGGTGGCGCAGGAACTTGTAGTTGCGCACGGGCCATCCCTTGCGGGGCTTGAGCCCGGAGTAGTTCGCCATCAGGGGGCGCTGGTTCTGTGGATCGTTTGAAGCCATCGGCCAATACTACCGCTGCCATCCATGCCCCGGTTTTGCAAGTCATTCCGAGGCTCCATGAGCCGGACCGGTTGCCAAACCCACCCAACCCCGCCATCATCCAGAGGTGTCGCAAGCCTATGAATCACTGGCCGCCGAGCTGCATGACGCCTTCCAGGACTCGCACGGGCCCAGCCCCGAGCTATCCCTGATGCAGGATTTCCTGGCGTGCCACCCCGGCCGCGCCCTGGAAATCGGCTGCGGTTCCGGACGCCTGCTGCTGCCCCTGTGTGAGGCAGGCATGGAGGTGGAAGGACTGGAACTTTCCACTTCCATGCTCCAGATGGCGCGCGAGCGGGCGCAGGACCTGGGACTGGAGCCCAGGCTGCATCAGGGAGACATGGACCACTGGCAGCCGGAAAGCCGCTACGCCTGCCTGTTGACTCCCTCCTTCACGCTCCAGCTCGCAAGCGATCCGGCGACCACCCTCAGGCATTGGGCATCCTGGCTCGAGCCCGGGGGCGGGCTTTACATGAGTGTCTTCATGCCCTACGGCGAGCTGACCGGTGAACTGCCCGAGGGCGAATGGTATGAGGACCACCGGACCACCCTGCCCTGCGGCGAGATGGCCCTGCTTGAGGCCCGCCACCGGCTCGACTCCGCCAACTCGCGCATCCTGCGGGAACACCGCTACACCGTTTCCGGGCGCAGCAGACGCGAGCACCGCTGCCAGCAGGCCATCCGCTGGGCAGAGCCCCAGCAATGGCAGGAGTGGCTGCAAGAGGCCGGATTCACGGTGAATTCCCGCTACCTCGACTGGGACGCCGCCTGGAACATGGCCAATCCCGGGCCCGACGATTTCGATGGCATCCTGACCTTCGAGGCCACGCTCAGGGCCCACCGCTAGCACTCTGTCCAATTGGGTTTTCGAGGAGAACGCAGGCAACATCGGAAAAGACAAGCCACAGACCGAGGTTTCGTGAAATTTCCGGGCTCGGAGAGCGCTCCGACTTCGCTTGCCATCCACGCCAGGATGGAGAAACAATCAGGTAGGGTCGAAGTTAACCCATGCAAATCCAGAACTCCCCCTCATGCTGCAGATCAACCCCTATCTCGATGACCTGGTGGCCGACGCCAACACCGGCTTGAAGGAAATCATGGGAGCCAGGGCCACGGCCAGCGCCGCCGCTCCGGGCCGGGTCAACCTGATCGGCGAGCACATCGACGACTGCGATGGCTTCGTGCTGCCCATGGCCATCGACCGCTACGTGGTCATTGCCGGCACGCTCAACGGCCGCAAGGAGGCGCGCATCGCCAGTTCGGTGGGCGACGAGATGATCCGCTTCGAAGTGGAAAATCCGGTCGAGGAGGGCATGCCAAAGTGGAGCAATTACCTGCGCGGTGTGGTCCGCGGTTTTCAGGATCGCGGCGACAGGATCCCGGGCTTCGATGCCTACATCATGTCCTCCCTGCCCGATGGCGCCGGCCTCTCCTCCTCCGCAGCACTCGAATGCGCCATGGCGACCCTGCTGGAAGGGCTGCTCGACACCGCCCTGCAGACCCGGGAGAAGGCCCTGCTCTGCCAGAAGGCCGAACACGATTTTGTCCATGTGCCCTGCGGCATCATGGACCAGTATGCCTCCTGCTTTGGTGCGGAGAACCGGCTGGTGCTCATCGACTGCCGCTCCGGCGAGCCCGATCTCGTGCCCTTTGACAATCCGGACCTGACCGTGCTGATTGCCAACACCATGGTCAGCCACGAGTTATCCGAGGACTCCTACGCCGAACGCCGCCAACAGACCCGGGAAGCCCTGGCAATTCTTGAAAGGAACTCATGGCGGGATGTCACCATGGAAGAGGTCAAGGCGAGCTGGAAGCCGCTGGGCGACCCCCTCAACCGTCGAGCTCGCCACGTGGTCTCCGAAATCCAGCGCACGGTCACCGCAGCTGAAAAGCTGGCCCACAACGAATTCGAGGGACTCGGAACCCTGATGGCCGCCAGCCACAAGTCGCTGCGCGACGATTACGAGGTCTCCTGCAAGGAGCTCGACATCATGGTCGAGCTCACCCGGGGCATCGGCCGCAACGGTGGCGTGATCGGCACCCGCATGACCGGTGGCGGCTTCGGCGGTTCCACCGTCACCCTCTGCGAGACCCGCAAGTCCTCCCAAATTGCCGACACCCTCGCCGCCGAATACGAGAAACAGACCGGCATCCAGCCGCAGATCTTCGCCTCACGCCCCAGCAAGGGCGCGCATTTGGTGTAAGTCCATCCAGACCCCGCTCGCCCGGTGACATACCATTCTCAGGCGCAGCCTGAGTGGTGTGTCACCACAGCGGCCATTCAACTCACAAATCAATCCACAAAAAAGAGGGAGCCCTTTCGGACTCCCTCTTGCGTGAATCAGGCACTCGCCTCGTCGCTATCGGAGCTGGCGGCAACGGCTTCTTCGCCTTCCTTGCCTTCGGCTCCTTCAGCGCCTTCCTCACCTTCCTCTTCGAGGACGATGGGGTCGGGCTCTTCGACGGTGAACTCGAACTCCGACTCCTTGTGGGTCGGGAAGCCGGTTCCGGCCGGAATGAGGTGACCCATGATCACGTTCTCCTTGAAGCCGTTGAGCTGGTCGATCTTGCCGAGGGTGGCCGCCTCGGTCAGCACGCGAGTGGTGTCCTGGAAGGACGCCGCGGAGATGAAGGAGTCGGTCTCGAGCGAGGCCTTGGTGATGCCAAGCAGCACGGGCTCGCCTTCGGCGGGCTTGCCACCGCTGGCGGCAATCTCCTCGTTGACGCGCTTGAAGGTCGTGCGGTCGATCTGGTCGCCCCACAGGAACTGGTCGGCGTCGCCGGGCTCGGTGATCTTCACCTTGCGCAGCATCTGACGGATGATGACCTCAATGTGCTTGTCGTTGATCTCCACGCCCTGGACGCGGTAGACGGACTGCACTTCGTTGACCAAATGCTCCTGAAGTTCCTGGGAACCGCAGGCCTCGAGCAGGTCTTCGGGGCTGAGCGGACCTTCGGTGATCTGGTCACCACGCTTCACGAGGTCGCCCTCGGTGACGATGATGTGTTTGCCCATGGGTACCAGGTGATCGGCGGTTTCGCCGGTCTCCTCGTGGGTCACCACGACGCGCTTCTTGCCGCGAACGTTGGTGCCAAACGAGATGGTGCCATCGAGCTTGGCGATCACACAGGCGTCCTTCGGCTTGCGGGCCTCGAACAGCTCCGCAATGCGGGGCAGACCACCGGTGATGTCCTTGGTGCGCGACACCTTGCGTGGGGTCTTGGCCAGCTGGACACCGCCCTTGACCTTCTCGCCTTCCTTCACAGAAAGGTGGGCGCCGACGGGAATGGAGTAGCTGGCTTTCACTTCACCACTCTTCTCGTCCACGATGACCACCTGCGGGTGCAGGTCTTCCTTGTGCTCGGTGACCACCATGCCACGCTTGCCGGTCTGCTTGTCGGTCTCGGTGGCAACGGTGATGCCCGCGATCATGTCGCGGAATTCGACCTTGCCGGATTTCTCGGTGAGAATCGGCACGTTGTAGGGGTCCCAGGTGACGACCGTGGAGCCTTTCTTGACTTCCTCACCGTCCTTGACGGAGATGATCGAGCCGATGATGAGGTTGTGGCTCTCGAGTTCGAGGCCGGCCTTGTCGCGGATCGAGATCGCACCGTTCTTGTTGAGGACCACCCAGGTCGGGTTGCCGTCATCGTCCTTGGACTCGACAACGCGCAGGTCCTTGTAGACGAGTTGACCGGCGTTCTTGGTCTTGATGATGGGCTGCTTGAAGGAAGCGGAGGCCACACCGCCAACGTGGAAGGTACGCATGGTCAGCTGGGTACCGGGCTCACCGATGGACTGGGCAGCGATGATGCCGACGGCTTCGCCAATCTGGACCGGCAGACCGGTTGCCAGGTTGAGGCCGTAGCAGTTCGCACAGCAACCGTGCTCGGATTCGCAGGTCAGCACCGAGCGGATGCGCAGGGTCTGCTGACCGATGGATTCCACAGCCTTGGCCTGCTTCTCGTTGATGATGTCGTCGACTTCGACGATGACCTCGCCGGAAACGGGATCCTTGACCTGCTCACAGGAGACGCGGCCATAGATGCGGCTTTCGAGCGAAGCGGTTTCCTCGTCGCCGTCGTAGATGGCGCCGACGGAAATGCCGTTGGCCGTGGTGCAGTCCTGTTCGGTGATGATCCCGTCCTGGGCCACATCGACCAGCTGGCGGGTCAGGTACCCGGAGTCCGCGGTCTTAAGCGCGGTGTCCGAAAGTCCCTTGCGGGCACCGTGGGTCGAGATGAAGTATTCGAGCACGGACAGACCTTCGCGGAAGTTCGAGATGATCGGACGTTCGATGATCTCGCCGGAGGGCTTGGCCATCAGGCCGCGCATGCCGCCGAGCTGCTTGATCTGCGACTTGTTGCCCCGGGCGCCGGAGTCGACCATCATGAACAGCGGCGAAGCCTTGGCCTTGCCGTCGTTGTGTTCGATGATGCGGTAGAGTTCGTTGGCGATGGTGTCGGTGGCACCGGTCCAGATGTCGACAACCTTCTGGTAGCGTTCGCCATCGGTGATGACACCGTTGCGGTATTGCTTGGTGACCTTTTCGACTTCGGCGTAAGCGTTGGCGATGACTTCCTTCTTCTTCTCGGGAATGACCATGTCGACGATGCCGATGGAGGTACCGGAACGGGTCGCTTCCTTGAAGCCGAGACCCTTGAGCTCGTCGAGGGTTGCCACGGTGGCCTTCTTGCCGGCGACCTGATAGCAGCGCCAGATGATGTCACCGATTTGCTTCTTGCCGACGGTGTGGTTGATGAAACCGACGCCTTCGGGCCAGATCTCGTTGAAGCGGACGCGGCCGGGAGTGGTCTCGATGATCTTGCCTTCGCGGAGTGCGGCTTCGAGCGGAGTCAGGCCCTCGCGGTCGGACTCGGAGAGCTTTTCGCCCTTGTAGCCAAAGACGGTGTCCTTGCCGAAGTCCGGGTTGCGCAGGCGGATCCACTGGTGATAGTCGATCTTGCGTGCGGCAATGGCGAACTCGACTTCCGAGGAGTTCTCAAACAGCGGCAGGTGTTCCTCTTTCTCGCGGTCCTTGGCGGTGCGGACACCGGACCAGGTGAGGTAGTAGGTGCCCAGGATGATGTCCTGCGAAGGAACGGTGATCGGGCGACCGGAAGCGGGCGAGAAGATGTTGTTGGGAGCCAGCATCAGCTGACGGCACTCCATCTGGGCTTCCACCGAAAGCGGAACGTGCACGGCCATCTGGTCGCCGTCGAAGTCGGCGTTGTAGGCGGTACAAACGAGCGGGTGAACGCGGATGGCGGAACCCTCGATGAGCTTGGGTTCGAAGGCCTGGATGGAGAGGCGGTGAAGGGTTGGCGCGCGGTTGAGCAGCACCGGGTGACCTTTGGTGACTTCAGCCAGGATGTCCCAGACTTCCGAAGTCTTGCGATCGATCATCTTCTTGGCCGAACGCACGGTGTGGCAGTAGCCAAGTTCCTTGAGGCGGCGGATGATGAAGGGCTCGAACAGGGTCAGAGCCATCTTCTTGGGAAGACCGCACTGGCCGAGCTTGAGGTCGGGACCGACCACGATCACGGAACGACCGGAGTAGTCGACGCGCTTCCCGAGCAGGTTCTGACGGAACCGTCCCTGCTTGCCCTTCAGCATGTCGGACAGTGACTTCAGCGGGCGGTTGCCGGGCCCGGTCAC